>DATHOI010000734.1:0-9860 GCA_035485095.1 Polyangiaceae bacterium
ATCGGCCAAACAAGAACAGTACGCGGTCGCCAACGGATTTGGCCCAGTCACCGCAGGTGGGGCGTACTGGCCAACCAACCTCTGCGCGTTCGCAATGCCAAAATCGGTCGCAGCTTCCGCTGGGGGTCTAGGCTGCAACGCAGAGGAAGCCGTCCGGACGCAGCCATCCGTGAACTTGCCAAGCTGATCGACCAACAAATCGTTGACGTTGAGCCTCTTCAGCTCGTCCTTCGCTTTCGCTTCTTGGGTCCAGTCCTGCGCCCATACGTAGGCGCCTACGGCAACCGCGAAACTGACGCCCGCCGCCACGATCTTTGCGACGCCTTTCGGATGGCGTCGAACCAGCCAGACAAGTCCCCAGATGCCGGCGAGGATGACAAACGCCCAAGGGAAGTAGGCGAGCACAGCAAGCAGTGCAGCAACCCCTAGGACCTTCAAGAACACTCGGTCGGAAACCGCCTCGACAGAAACCTTCGGTTCGACGGGTAGGGGCGCCACCACGTCTACAACAACATGGGGGCGATCTCGTTCGGCCCTTTTGCGCCGTTGCTCGCGGTCATAACGTCCTCGACGCTCTGGATCTCTGAGGATTTCGAATGCAGCATTGATCTCCTGCATTCGTTGCGTAGCTGACGCCGAGGGATCCTTGTCGGGGTGATATTTGCCAGCCAGACGTTTGTACGCGGCCTCGATCACCTCCTGCTCGGCATCGCGGTCTACTTGGAGTGTCTTGTACGGTTTCAACAGCGGCCCCTAGCTACGAAGATTACCCGTTTTTGGCGGCTTTGCCGTAGGTTCATTGGTTGCTCAGAAGCCGCTCAGACCGGGCAGCTAGGTTCCGCCGATTGGCCTCTGCGAGTTCGTACCAGAGGTCGAGCATGCGCCCGGCGAACTTCGCGCCCGTCTTGGGCGTCATCTGATAGCCGCCACCAGGTTTCTTCCGACCGTCAATATCCGCCGTGATCGCGGTAAACGCCCGGCCCAATTCGCCGGGGAAATCTTGTGAATTCAGGCGCCAGAGAATTCGCCTCGCCGCCAGTACACGGTCGACAGCGTTTCCCGGGCCGGTTGCGAGCGTGCGCACTACCTCGCGTAGCTTGGCCTGGGCGTAGATCGGGTCAGGGTCAGCGCCTCGTGTCAGACCGGTCGGCATGTACGATCTATCTCCTGAATCCGCAGCGACCCTGCGGCTCCTAGTCTAGGAAAACACTAACGGCCACATTCGGGGTTTGCGCGTGGAGCGAACCCCGAAGAACATCATCAACGAGCTGCTCGACCTGAAGTTGATTCGACCGATCTCCGGGAGGGCGTTCACACCGACCCTTGCAGCGGTCGCCTGGGCTGCCGCTGTGCGGCCTTGAGTGGCTCAACTATGACTTCTTGGGCAGGATCGGCGTCTGCCTTTACAGTAAAGTCGACCTGGTTGGAGCCTTCTTGGGCAAAGCCGGATTTTGGCACGGGCAGGCACACTCGGTCGGGCGACCTTGTCGCGGTTGCGCCACTGAAGGTTAATGATTTCAGTAGGTTATGGGCCGGCACGGAGGGTGCTTAGTGTGCGGACAAAGAGGTGGACCGCATGCGTACTTTTGGATCTCTTCGGTTGTCAGGCTCGCTCGATACAGTGGTGACTTGCGCGACTCTCGCGCTTAGCGCGTCGCTCGTGAGCGGCTGCGGGAGCAGCAGCGGGAAGACGAGTCAGCCCGCGATGGCACAACGTGCCACCGGGCAGAGTGACTTCACGTCAGCGCCGCAACTCGGCACCTCCAACTCGTTTGGTAGCCGCGGTGGCGTGAGCAACGGCGCCGCCAGCGGGCCGGAGCTCGCGGTCCCCGCGACGGCGGCGGCAGGTTCTTCGGCGAGCACCAGCTCTACTCCGGCGCGAACGGTTCAAGAGACGGATCTGTACGCGGTCGAAGGCACTCGCCTGTACTACTTGAACTCGTACCGCGGGCTGATGGTGTTCGACATCACCAATCCCGACGCGCCCGCGCTGATTGGTCGCGCGCCGATCTTCGGCGACCCGCAGGAGATGACCGTGCAAAACGGCGTTGCGGTCGTGGTCGTGGGTGACTGGTACGGCGACGACGACAACGGCGCGCCATTTCACGGCTCGATCGTGCGCGGCTTCGACACGACGGATCCGACCAACATCAAGGTGGTCGGTGAGGCCAAGCTTGGCGGCTACGTGCAGGACACCCGCGTCGTCGGGAGTGTGCTTTACGCGGTGATTCAAGATTACGGCTGGGAATACGGTTGGTATGGCGGGTGGGGCGGTTACTACGGCGGCGGCGTATCCGGTGTCGCCGTAGGTCCTGGCGGTTACTCTTCGAATGCGGCGGCGGTCGCGGTGGCTTCCGTCAACTTCGCCGGCGGCGTCGTCAGCCCCGTGGGCTATCAGAAATTCCCCGGCACGGGCGGCGTGTTCAACGTCACGCCCAATTCGATCATGCTCGCCACCAACGTCACGGCTGACGCCACGGTGACGAACGGCGACCCCGCCGGTCAAACGAGTCTGCAATACGTCGACATCAGCGATCCCGCGGGCGCGATCAAACTGCGTGGCGCGATCACCGTGAACGGCGCGGTCACCGGTTGGGGTCCGGACAATGGCCGCTGGAACCTGGACTTTGCCGACGGGCTGACGGCGCACGCGTTGGGTTGTGGCAACACCTACTGCGGTGGCAGCAACGACCAGTACCTGCTTTCGACGGTCGATTTCTCGAATCCCGATGCGCCCGCGCTGAGCTCCTCGCTCGCGATCGCCAACCTCGGATGGTCCGCGGCGGCGCTCTTCGACGGCTCGAAGCTGTACTTGTCGCCCTCCAACAACTATTACAACGGCGGCACCGCTCAGACGCCGTTCTCCGTTTATGATCTGTCATCACCGACCGCGCCCAAGCTCGCGGGTCAAACCCAACTGACCGGCTCGATTTGGCTGTATCGGCCCGACGGCACGCGGCTCTTTTCACTGGGCAGCACGGACGCGGTCAATTCGAATCAGGTCGAGGTGCAGGAGCTCGACGTGAGCAATCCGGCTGCGCCGCAGGTGATCGGCACTTCGACGTTTGGCAGCGGTTGGGCTTGGTCGCCCGCGTCGAGCACGTTCAAGGCCGTCACCATCGACGACACGAAAGGCATGATGGTCGTGCCGTTCAGCGGTTGGGACCCGAATGCGTCGGCCTACACCAACGGCGTGCAGCTGCTGCAGTACACGGCGTCCGGGATCACGAGCAGCGCGACGGCATTCTCCAAAGGTTGGGTGCAGCGCGGCATCTTCGTGAACAATCGGCTATTTTCGATCAGCGATCAGGCGCTCGCGGTCGTGGATTACACCGACCCGACGGCGCCCAAGGTCGTGACTCAGCTCACGTTGGCTCGCAACGTCGTCAATGCTCAGCCGCAAGGCGCGACCATTGCCGAGCTGTCCAGCGATTGGTGGGGGAATGACGACACGACGTCGGAGATGCGCGTCTTGCCGCTGGCCAACGCCGCGGAGACGACGGACAACGGCAAAGGCACGTCGGCAAGCATTGCGGGCGTCGGCGCGCAGGTATTTCAAAACGGAAACCTCGCCTATGTCGTGACCAACGTGCAGCACCCCGCGCCGTGTAACGAGTGGAACGCGTACCCGGGCGACACAGCGACGGGCTGCACCGGCTGGCAGGAGCAAGTGCAGGTCGTCGATACGTCGAACGGCGGCGCCGTGCTCCGCGGCAAGATCGCGCTGCCTGACACGCCGAACGGTTGGGCGGGTTGGGGCTGGGGTGGCTTCTGGTACTACGATTGGTTCGACGGCGCGGAGATCGTTCAGGTTGGTGCTGACGCGCTGGCCTTCCGCCGCTGGTATCCGCAGTACGCGCCGGAAGGCGCCGACGGCAGCTGGACCTACATCGATTCACTCGACTCGCTGTTCGTCGTCGACCTTTCGAACCCCGACCAACCGGCGATCGCATCGACCACTGTCACCGACGACTCGACTACCTGGTGGGGCGACATGCACGCGGTCGGGGACACGCTCTACACGACGCACTACGAGTGGCTCACTCGCCCCGATCCGGCGAGCCCAGAAGGCACGCTCTATTACGTCAAGTACTACCTCGACCAGATCGACCTGACGGACCGCTCGCACCCCAAAGTGGGCAGCAAGATCAACGTGCCTGGGCAGCTCGTGGGCGCCTCCGCGAGCGACCCGTCGATCCTGTACACCATCGATTATCGTTGGGATTCGAACGACAACCCGCGTAACGATCTCGATGTCGTGAAGATCGACGGCGGCCGCGCGTACCTACAAAGCGTGACCGAGCTCGACGGTTGGGTGGGCAACGTGATTGTACAAGACAACACCGCTTACACCAGCGTCCAAGAGTACGACTGGTTGAACACGCCGAACGGCGGCACGTACACGCAACCGTACGTCGAGCTACACCAGATCGATCTCACGAACCCACAAGCTCCCGTCGACCGCATCTCGACCAACCCAGACGACGGTTGGGGCTGGCTGCTGGCGGTTCAAGGCGATCGCGCGGTCGTCACTTCCGGCTGGGGTCCCGTCGGCTTCGACATCTACAAGCTGAGCGCATCTGCCGCTCCGGTCTTCGACCAATCCGTGCGCACACTCGGTTGGGGTGCAAACTCCATCATTCGCCAGGACAACACCTTGTACGTCTCGAGCGGCTACTGGGGCGTGCAGCCGGTCACTCTGCAGTAACCTGACTCCGCGGTGTCGCGCTCGTTCGCATCGCCTGCCTCGAGCGCGGCAGAGTTTTGACTGCACCGAGATCAGTGCGGCGAGAGCTGGTCGGAGACTTCGATCGCGCCGACCACGCGCCATTCGGGTGCGCCGAAGTGTGGGTCGAGGCCACCGCCAGCGCCGAGTTTGAAACGCAACAGCGAGCCGCGATCGTCGGCGCTTTCGAGGCGCGCCGTCAGCAGGCCTTCGACGCCAGTGGCATTCGAGCCGAAGAATGAAGTGAACGCCGTCTCGCCGAAAACCTCAGGACCGATGAGCACCGCCACACTCCCGCTCTCGTTGGCGGGAAACTTCAGACCAGCGGCGGCGCCAAACAAGAGCTCGCTGCCGCGTGGACCGTCGGGCGCGGGTGCCTGATCGAGCGGACGCACATGTGCTCCCAATTGCCCCGCGTAGCTGAAGCTTCCGACGTCACCCGCGAAGAGCAGCCGACCCATCGCGCGGTACGTCCCGTCGCTGTCGTAGTCGGGGCGTTTGCCGGTGGGAAAGATCAGCTGAGCGCCCACGCCAAGACGGAATGAGCTGTCGGCCTCACCGAGCAGGCGTGCGTCCGTCCCGATGCGAGCGTCCGACAAGCTGTCCGGGTGACTGCTCAGGGTGAGCGCTGGCGCGCTGAACTGATAGCCATCGCTCGAGCTGCTCTGGCCGTTGGTCGATAGGGGAGCGTCGATGTTGACGTAGAGCCGAAAGCGGTTGTAGGTCGCGGCGAAACCAAAGTCGGTAAAGAGCTCATCGCTGACGACCGGCACGTCAGTCCCGCTACCGACGCGGAATGGCTTCCGCGCGTAGCTGGTCGTGAGCGCGATCGCTCCGCCCAGGCCACCGTGCATGCCAAGGTCGTCCATCACGAACCAGCCGGCGCCGGGGGCAGACAGGTACAAGCGCTCGACGGCGAAGCCCTGCGCTGCCGATTGCGCCGTCGCAACGCGCGAGATCGACCCCAGGCCGATGACGACGCTCGCGCACAGGAGCCCGGAGAGCGCGCTAGAACTCCGCATGAACCCTCGCGCCAAAGATGTCGACCGGACCGCGATCGGAGTTAAACCCCGGGTTCCAGAGGTGCTGATAGTCGCCGGAGAGCCAGATCGCCTTGAGCAGGTTGAAGCTGTAGAACAATTCGAACACGGACTCCGGCGCGGCGTGCAGGTACCCGTCGCCGACGAACCCGTCGACTCCGCCCATAGCTAAGTACCGCGCGTGCTCGGACGAGATCCAACTCAGCCCACCGCCGATGCCCGTGACGTCGAACGGGCGGTGCCACAACGTCCCTTTGGCCAGGGCTCCGAAGGACAAGGAACGATCGGCGGAGTTGAACGCATCGACCTCGGTCTTGCCGTCGGCATACATGGCGCGCGTGAAGAGCCCGACGTCGTCGGCGACGTACTGCTCCAGGTTGATCCCGACGCCGAGCTTGGTGTTGGGCTTGCGCACCCAGCACAGGTCGGGCGCGCTGCTATTGGTCGAGCCGTAGTTGTAGTTGCTGCCGCACGCGGCGGCATTCTTGGTTGGGTCTGCCGTAAGTGCGGCAATGGCGTCATCGAAACTACCGACGTCGACGTGGTTCCGAAAGCCGAGCAAGCGGACCGCGCCCGCTTTCCCGAGCAGCACGTGATCGTGCTCTAGCTCCAGCTGATCGCCGTAATATTTCCAGATCCGAAAATCGAGCTGAAGCTCGTTTGGGTTCTGCGGCGGCGTGATCCGGCCGAGCCGAACCGACCAGTCATCCCAATACAGCTCGGCCACGCCGCCCCATGAGTAGCCGCGCGCGTCGGACGGAAAATCCCAGGAGGCGTGCGTCATGAACGCCATGTTGAAAAAGGTTTGTCGAGGGTCGGAGGTAACGGAATTCTTGTCGAAAAAATCCAAGATCGTGAAATTGCCGACCGCCAAAACGAGGCGATGACTGTCGACCACGGTGCCGAGCTGCATCGGGTCGGATTCCTTTTCGATCGGTTGACCGCCCAGCCCGATGGTCTGTCGGAAGTAGGTGCGCGCGCGATAGAGCTGGGGCGTCGCCGAGCCCTGCTTCTGGAGCTCGAAGTTTTGGATCGCGCCACCGAGGCCATGAAGCCCCGACAGTGGACGTTCGGAGATGATCTCCGGAACGAAATAGGCTTCGCCTCCGTGCCAGAGCCGCGCGCCGAAGAAGAGCGTGAATGAGCCGGTGAAGCTCCGCTCCGCGCCGGGGAGGAGAGAATTATCGCTCCCGTTGTAGTTGGTCCGAGGCGCGTGAAACGGCAGCTTCCAACTCGAGATGTACGTGAACTGGCCGTACACGTTCCAGCTCTCGTCTTGGATGTTGTGCAGGCCGTTGTGCGCCAGCAGATTCATGAAGTCGAACGCGTCGTCCTCATGCGCTTCTGGAGGCCCGGCCTGCGCGCTCGCCTGCGTTGAAACCAGCAGCATCAGCAGCGCACAGAGCGCGCCGAAGAAGCTCGCCGCGGTTCGGGCTCTGCCGGAGCTTCGGGCAAGCGCACTTCGGCTCGGGTCAGCGGGGGCGTGCGTCTCGCACCAAGCTGCAGCCGCTGAGGGTAGATCCGAGCCACTCATGTCGCGCGGTGCACCCAATAGGAGAGATTTACCCGCCGTGATAGTGGCAAATGCGCAATCCTGGCGGGCGACCCCGCGCCTCAGCGGATTTAGCTGTCCCAGTAGCGAAAGCCGCCGATCCGGCGTTGCAGAACGGGCAGCCAGCACCACGCACGCTCTCGTTGGCGAGCGCATTCCAATGCTGCCTCGGCGTTGGTCGGACACCGCCACCGGTGCTCGAAGGTGGGAACAGTCGCGGACGCCCGCGCGTGTGGCTTTGCTGTTGCGTTTCTGATCCCGTTCGTTGACGAACGCCGCGCTGAGCGCGCTAGCGCGTGAATAGCCTGAGATCAATCGAGTCCGCGAGCCTCTGGTAGCCCGCCACGCTCAGGTGCAAGTGGTCTCCACAGTCGTAGAGCCCGAGGAGTCGAGCGGGTTGTGCCGGGTCGCGAAGCACGGCGTCCAGGTCGATCACGGCGTCGAAGTGGTGGCTGGTTCGAATCCAGTCGTTGACGGCAAGCCTCGCGCGTTCCTGGTCCGGGCTGAAATATGCGGAACCTCCGAAGGGCAGAATCGGCACGCCGTAGGCGAGCAGTCCGCGCTCGTGCGCTGCGCGGATCATGCTGTGGAACGCGGCACTGAGCTGGCTAGGAATGGCAGGGTCGCGGCTCATGCCGATGTCGTTCACGCCGGCGAGCACGATCAGCCAGCGACCGCCGCTCTGTTCCAGCACGTCACGCTCGAACCGCTCGAGCGCCGTTGGGCCGAGCCCGCCGCTGAGCACCGCGTTTCCGCCAATGCCTTGGTTCAACACGGCGATTCCTCGGGTTGCCGCGTTGGCGTGCAGTCGGCGCGCCAGGTTGTCTGGCCAACGATCGTTGCCATTCGTCGTCGAGCCGCGGCCGTCCGTGAGCGAATCCCCGAGCGTGATCAGCGCGGCGCTCGCGCTGCCCGCCAGGACGTCGATGCCCGTCACGCAGTACCAATGATCGGTGGTCACGGCGTTCGGTAGCGCGGCCGCGTCGACCGCATTGCCTGGCTGCAAATACGACGTGGTCCGCGACCCGGGGTGTCCGGTCACGGCACGCGGCACGGCTCCGAATTGAATCGTGATTGACAGCTGAGTCAACGGGCTGACAGCAAAGTCGAGCGGGTCTGAAAATGCGGTCTCACCCGGAGCAAGCACCCGTGACGCCGCGCCGCCAAAGGTGAGCACCTGATCGGTCGCGGTGTCGATGGCGCCGGCGTTGCCGCTAGCCGAGCGCGCCAGGTGAGCCGAGCGCAGCGTGAGTGGAGCCTCGCCGTACGCGTTGCTCAGACGCACGCGGAGCCGATCGCCGCCAATCGAACCTTGCACGACTTGCCTGAGGGTATTGCCGCTCAGGCCGGGCGCGGGCGGCAGATTGTCGGGCTCGGTCAGCTGCGGTCCGCAGGCCCAAGTCCCCACCCAATGACGCGCGCCCATGTCCGTTACGGTAGTCAAGCTAGAGAAACGTATGTTGCAACATCAGAGGTGCAAGGCGGCGCGATGAATACCACAATGCGCCCCGCCATGCGAAGCACGCCCAGTTCTGATTCGACGAACCCTCGCGCGACTGCGCGTCCACCCAAGCTCGTGGTTCGCGGGCGCGTGGAGCAGCTCGTGGTGGGCGAGCAGCCGTTCCTCATTCTCGGCGGCGAGCTCGGAAACTCGAGCGCGTCGAGCGTCGCCCACTTGGAGACGCTCTGGCCCAAGCTCGTGCGCCTCGGGTTGAACACCGTGCTCGCCCCCATCTATTGGGAGCTGTTCGAGCCGTTCGAAGGGAAATTCGACACGACTCTGTTGGACGCTCTCCTCGATGGCGCGCGGCGCCACGGGCTGCGCCTGGGGTTGCTCTGGTTCGGCAGCTTCAAGAACAGCATGTCCTGCTATGCACCAGCCTGGGTGAAGCGCGACGCCACGCGTTTTCCGCGGGCGCGTCTCAGCACGGGCAAAGCGGTCGAGATCTTGTCCGCGTTCGAAGAAGCCAACTGGGAAGCTGACGCAACCGCCTTCGCTGCGCTGCTTCGTCACCTGCGTGAGGTCGACGGAGCTGAGCAGACCGTGGTGCTAGTGCAGGTCGAAAATGAAGTCGGCATGCTGGGGGACGCGCGCGAGTGGTCTCCCCGCGCCAATGCTGCATTCGGCGAGCGCGTTCCCGACGAGCTGTGTGCGCGATTGCAGGAGCGCGCGCTTGCGCTCGAGCTGCGGACGCGTTGGGAAAGTGCGGGAGCGCACACGTCCGGCACCTGGCAAGAGCTATTCGGTGCAAGCCTTGCCACTGACGAGATCTTCATGGCTTGGCACTACGCCAGCTACGTCGAGCGCGTCGCGTCGCGGGGCAAAGCGGAATATGCGCTGCCCCTGTTCGTCAATGCGGCGCTCAATCGGCCGGGCCACGAACCCGGTCGGTACCCGAGCGCGGGCCCGTTGCCACATCTGGTCGATGTCTGGCGTGGTGCTGCGCCGAGCATCGATTTCTTATCACCCGATATCTATTATCCGGACTTTGCCGGTTGGAGTGCCAAGTACGCGCGCACCGAGCGGACTTTCTTCGTGCCT
>DATHOI010000735.1:0-2913 GCA_035485095.1 Polyangiaceae bacterium
GTGCTCAGTTCGAGTCCGCTGCGCGCTTTTATAAGTGCTCTCGATCGCCCCTCCGCGCGCGTCCGCGAGCAACCTTGGGCTCAGTCCCTTTCCAGCATCGACACAAAAAACATGATAACTATGGCCGGGGTAGCTCGGGCAATAACACCCCAAAGCAGTTGGGGTGATGGAAGAAGAATGATGAAACGGGTTGGTTTTGCTTCGTTGTCGCTGTTGGGCTCGCTCTGTTTGGCTACAAGCCTGCACGCACAAACTCAACCGCCCGCGCCGTTGCCGCCACCTGCTGGTGCGCAGCCCGGCGTGGCGCCCGCACCGAACGTAGCGCCTGCGCCGAACGTGGCACCCGCAGCGCCCGCACCGAACGTAGCGCCCGCGTCAAACGTAGCGCCCGGCGCAGCACCAACAGATCCGGGTGCGCCGCCCGCAGCGCCGGCTGCGGCCGCGGCTCCTCCGGCAGCCGCAGCGAGCGGCTCCGCGACCTCACCCTGGCGCACGTCCGACGGCTTCGACGTCGGTGGCAACGCGAGCCCGAATGAAGAACCACCCGCAGCAAACAACGACGTGGATCGCGAGTGGCGCGCGACCTCACTGCACCTCGGCAACACGTTGTACGGCGACACCGGTTTGCTGCACGTGAGTGAAGCGGGCGGCGGCGCGCCGGGCACGTTTCGCCTCGCGCTCACCGGTTCCTACTTCGCTGGCTCGGGCTTCCTGTGCAACGGCTCAACCGCGTGCCCGTCGTTCTCCGGTGAGGATCCGAACACCAGTGATGACGTGACGCGCGCCGGGGTCGACCTCGGGTTATCAGCCACTTTGTTCTCTTTTTTGGAGGCCTACGCCGGCTTTCACAATCAGGCCACGAGTGACAGCCGCGGCCGACCCCAGCTCCTGCAAGTACTCGGTGACACGAACCTCGGGGTGAAGGCATTCACTCCGCACGGTCCGGACTCGATCTTCTCGTTCGGCGGCTCGGCAAACCTATTACTGCTCAACGGCACGGGCGGCGTCGGCCTCGACGGCAGCAGCACGAGCTTCGAGATCCGCGCGCTGGCTACGGCAGATCTGAACAATCGCTCGAGCGCCGCTGATCGCATTCCGCTGCGCTTCCACATGAACCTCGGTTACATGTTCGACAACGCTGGCAACATCGTGACCAGCGTCGAAGACACTCCGCCACCGCAAGGGCGCGGCGCACCGATCACGCGCATCGAGCGCTTCGGGCTGGACATCAACCGTGTGGACTTCGTGAAGCTGGGTTTCGCCGCCGAGTACGTGAATGAGTACGTGCGCCCGTTCTTGGAGTGGTCGATCGACATCCCGCTCAATCGTCAGAACTACACTTGCAACGTGAACCAAGCCGCCGCCAACGGGGATTTGTGCCTCGGGCTAAATCAAGGCTTCAGCACTACGCCTTCGCGCCTGTCGATCGGCGCACGCGCCTTCCCGTGGAAGGACCACGGTCTGTCGATCCTCGGCGCGTTCGACATCGGCACAGGCGCCACCTCGACCTTCATTCAAGAAGTAGCCCCGGAATTGCCGTGGAATTTCTACTTCGGCGTGGCGTACGGCTTCGACACCGTGCCACCCAAGCCAATCATCGAGCACGTCGCGGCCCCGCCGCCGCCAGCCCCGCCGCCGGCTGCGCCGCCTGAGAACTACATCGCCGGTGTCGTGCTGGAGAAGAACACCACCAACGCGATCCCCGACGCGATCATCAAGTACGACGGTCGCCCGCTCACCGGCATGGTCTCGAATCCGGATGGCACCTTTCAAACGTCGAACCTTGATCCGGGCACGTACACGTTCAACGTCTCGGCGAGCGGCTTCCACGACGGTCAGTGCATCGGCACGGTGCAAGCGCCGTTGCCTGGCGCAAGCTCGGTGATCCCGGCGCCCCAGCCCGGCAACGTCGCGGTGCAAGCGCCTGCGGGCGGCCCCGCACAGCCAGGTCAACCGGCTCCGCCCACGGGTCCCGCGCCGAACATCGTGAAGATCCAATGCGAGCTCGAGTCGCTGCCCAAGGTCGGCACGGTGATCGGCTCGGTGACGGACCCCGAGAGCAACCAACCGGTCGACGGCGCGCACATCGAGGTGACGGACAAGCTCAACCGCAAGCTCGAGCTGCGCGCGGATTCCAACGGCGCGTTCCGCTTCGAGAACGTGCCACCCGGCCCGCTCAAGTTCGCGGTCGACGCGCCCGGCTACTTCACCGCCGTTGCAGAAGTAAACGTGCACGCGCGAGAGGACGCACAAGCGCGCATTCTGCTCAATAAGCACCCCGCCCAGCCCAACGTGGTCGTCGCAGGCAAGGAGATCAAGCTCAAGAAGCAGGTCCACTTCCAGCATGATTCCGCGGAAATTCTGCCGGATTCAGAAGCGATCTTGGAGGAGTTGGCGGAGCTCATGACGAAGCGCCCAGACATCAAGGGCGTCGAGGTGCAGGGTCACACCGACAACACCGGCACCGCGCCATACAACCTGCGCCTCAGCCAGTCGCGCGCTCAAGCGGTGGTCGACGCAATCGCCAAGCTGGGCGTCGACCCGACGCGCATGACCGCCAAGGGCTACGGGCAAGAGAAGCCACTCGGACCGAACACCACCGACGCCGGTCGCGCCAAGAACCGTCGCGTGCAGGTGATGATCACCGAGCAGGGCAAATAGTAGTCGAACGGCAGGGGGTGCTCGTCGTGAGCGCCCCCGCCCGCAGCGCGACTCAGCTATCGCGCTTGATCTCGTCCAGCAACTCTTCGACGCGTTTCGAAGCGTCGTGGCCCGTATCGTAGTGGAAGCGGAGCTCTGGGGATCGGCGTAGCTCCAAGCGCGGCGCGATCAAGCGGCGCAATCTGCCGGCTCCACGCGCCAGGCTCTTGAGGGCCGAGGCGCGGATTTTCGGATCTTCATCGCCCACCAGCA
>DATHOI010000736.1:0-3465 GCA_035485095.1 Polyangiaceae bacterium
GCACGTTTGGATCACCCAATCCACACGATCGAGTACTACGAACTCCGTTCAATAACGGTGGCCGCACGAGTATGCTGCCTCGCCGTGGCCGGCGTGGTTTGTTTCAGGGGCGGCCCCATGATTCGACGCTTCTTTGGACACGAGCTACCAATCGAAGAGCACGATGATGGGGTTCCGACGGCGTTCGTTGCGAGCAAAGAGGTCGGGCAAGTCGACGAGTAGTCGACGGCACTTGCGGAACTGAGTCCTGGGAACTACGGCAACCTTTGGGGACGAACGGCGGCTTCACCATCGAGGCGGATGCTCGGTTGGTCGATGGGGCACCCCAAGGATGGCGAGGGCCGTGACGAAGGCCGGAGTGTGAGGCACAGCAGGTATCTGCTTCGCGAGGAACGTTGCACCCAAGTTGGGCCCCAGACCTGATGATGGTCGGACATGGATCATCTGCGCCAATTCGGATTGCGATAGCTGCTAGATTGGCGGGGCATGTTCCTTTTCCGCCCCGTCGGACTCGAAGAGCTTCGGCTGATCTACGAAGCAGACTTGAAGGGATTCCCGCCGAGGCTCCCCGATCAGCCGATTTTCTACTCGGTGCTGAATCAGCCGTACGCTTCCAAAATCGCGAAGGAATGGAACACGAAGACGGGATCGAAGGCAGGCTTCGTCACTCGCTTCGAGGTGGAGGACCGCTACCTGACCCGTTTCGAGCGTCGTATCGTCGGCAGCCAACAGCACGAAGAGCTTTGGGTTCCCGCGGATGAGCTGTTGACCTTCAACGAGCACATCACTGGGGCCGTTCAAGTACTCGAAGCCTACTTCGGCGAAGGGTATCGAGGCGCTATTCCGGATGCGTTTGGGCTCAAGGGCAAGACTGCCCACGCGCAACTCGTCGCTCTGGCTCGGACGATCGACTACAGCTCGTTCGACGTGAGCTGTGAGCTTGCAACAAACCACGTCGCGGTGTTCTTGAACTTCTTCTTTTGGGAGTGCGCAGACTTTCTTGCGGACGGCATCGGCGCCGTTGAACGAGACGGCGTTCTAGGGCGGCTGAAGGCGCTCTGGTCGCGAGGACAGCGAGCGTCGTTGCCTCTGGGGCTAACGAGACTCGTTTGATTCCCGGCAGCCGACTGGAGTCGGGGTGATTCGCGTCGGGTCCAAGGACGATGTGAAAAAACGTCGTAGTCGCTCTCAGTGAGATGGTCTCGTTGGTTGAGCCTGATGCCTGGCCTGCAAAGGCCAGTAGACTGTCGTCGTGAACCATCCAGTTGGTGGTGCCTGTTGGCTGGAATCCAATGGATAGCAGGTCGCTGCCTTCATACATCCAGATGGTATTGGTTGTTGAATTGGGCACGTCCCAGGCATCATAGAGGCCGCCGTACAAGAGTTCCGTCTCTTGGAGTGCCATGAGTGCTGAGCCGTGGGTTCGCTAGTGCGTCCGGGTTGGGTTTGCTGCTTCTCGATGTCTTCGGGCCTTCTAAGGGAACGCTTGCCACCCTTTGCGGCGTTCAACTGCTTGGGCTTCGGACCTAGCTTGTTGGTTCGGCCGTTGCCCACGGCTCCTCTTCTCCGGGCGTCATCAGTCCGATCCTAGCAAGCACAGGCCAACGCTTCGAACGCTTGGGCGACCGGGAATGGCACGCGCGTTGCTCTGTCGTGCAGCATGCGGTCCGAGCGGAGGGTGGTGTTGGCTCTACTGAGCCTCGGTTTGTTCGCGTTTTCCGGCTTTGCTTCCGCGCAAAATGCGGCGCCTAATTCAGGTCGCACGGAGTCGGCATCGCTACCAGCGGCCGCGCCGAGTGTGCCGCAGGCACCACAGCCCAGTGAAAATGCAACGCTGCCCGTGGGCTTGTCTCGCTCCTGGGACGATCCAGAGCCGCGTTTGAACGCATCCGCAAATCCAGACCCAAGCCTCCAAACCCTCGCGCTCGCCGCTCCGAGCGGCAAGCGAACCTGGTACGGAGGTCAGATCTTGATCAGCGACGCCGTGTCTGCGTCGCTAGCGGGGCTGGGCTTCGCGCTCAGCACGAAGAATCAACTGAACGGAGTCGTCGGCATCGGGCTCGCGAGCTATGTCCTGACCCCGCCGATCATTCACATCACACAAGGCCGGTGGGGCATGGCAGCGGCAAGCGCGAACCTGCGCTTCTTCGTGCCTATCGTGGGTATGCTCGTCGCGGGAGCGATACACCCGAGCCCAGTGTCCCAGGACGACGATGGCGTGGTCCCTCTCGGCGATACGAACACCTCGGTTTTGGGATACATGGCCGGTGCCGCTCTGGTCACCGCACTCGACGTAAGCGTGTTCGCCTGGAAACGCCCGACACAAGACGCGCAAGAGTCGCCGGAGTCAGCGACGCTCGGCTTCGTGCCCGTGGTTTCGTCGGATGGCAAACGCGGTGAGCTGCTCGTGTTGGGGACGTTCTGAAAGGCGAAGGCGAGAACAGCGTGCGCGGCCGTCAACGAGATCATCGTGAGACACGGCTAGCGAGCAACCGGAGTGGGTGTCCGACTGAGCGCGGGACCCGCGCAAGCTAGTGTGCGGCCTGGAACCGGAACGCAATTGGCCGTAGCTCCGTGCGCCTCCACGTCGTCGTGCGAAGGTGGCCGTACACTCGCAGCCGTCGGTCGGCCGTACGAATGCGCCGCGACCCGCGCGCGAGGCGGGCGCTCGGAGGCTGGGCAAGGTGACCCCGCCATTTACGGGTCTGGCCTATTTTTTCGCTTCGGAGTGTCTTCGAAACGCGGCCGGAGCCTGGGCGAATGGGCTAAGCGCGATGCGGGAGTGCCGCGCGGTCGTCTTCGGTTCACTTCCGGCCGGCCGTCGTGCTAACAATTCAAATTCAGAGAATTTTTTAGCGGGGGGACGCGCACATACGAATCGCAGAGACCGACGCTCGAGAACAAGGTCATGGACGCCCCAAGCCGGCCTCGCCCAGTGGATCGCGCCATCGCAGTCGTGGCTCCGTATTGTGATCTCGTCGAGCGACTGAAAGTGGTGCCCCCGTCGGCTCTGGTTCGTGGCCTGTACCTGAGGTCACTCGAGAGCATCCTGCAGCGGGGCGATCGCGCCGGCTTGTATCGCGAATACTTCGGCGGCGAGCGCTGGTCGCCGATCCGCATGTACCCACTCCGGGACTACATGATTCGGCTTGCGGTTGCTGGAGCCTCACTGCGGTCACTCCAGAGCGTGCACGAGGGCATGCACGACGTCTGGCGAACGAACGCCACCACGTTCGCGAGCAGCTTGCTGGGGCGCACCATGTTGCGGCTGTTGTCGCACGACCCGGTGCGTCTGACCGAGCAAGGGCTGGCTGCCCGTCGTCAAACCTTCGAGTACGGGCACTGGGAGATCGTGCGGCACGGACCGCGTTCGATTGAAATGGTTTATCGCGAGGAATACATCTGGATTGAGTCGGCCATCGCGGGGGGCGCTGTGGGCGCCTTCGAGGCTTGCGGCATCGAGGC
>DATHOI010000737.1:0-3457 GCA_035485095.1 Polyangiaceae bacterium
CAACGCCGCCGAGGCCGGGCTTGCCACGGGCATCACGGTGTTTCGCGCGGAGTCCCTGGCCATGTTGGTCGCGCACCTCTTGTCCGAACGCGAGCTACCGCGGGTCGAGCGCACCGAATTCAAGCCGGAATTCCCGCACACTTGCTTCGACCTAGCAGACGTGCGCGGTCAAGCCACGGCGCGCCGCGCGCTCGAGATCGCCGCCGCGGGCAATCACAACTTGCTGATGATGGGGCCACCCGGCAGCGGCAAGACCATGCTCGCGCGGCTGCTCCCAACGCTGCTGCCGCCGCTTCGCTTCGAGGAGGCCATCGACTGCACGGCCATCCACAGCGTGGCGGGGCTGTTACCGAGCGAACGCGGCATCGTGAGTGAGCGGCCGTTTCGCGCGCCGCACCATTCGGTGAGCGAGGCCGGCTTGGTCGGCGGCGGGGACGTGCCGCGCCCCGGTGAGGTCAGCCTGGCACACCATGGCGTGCTGTTCTTGGACGAGCTCGCCGAGTTCCGCCGCTCGGCGCTCGAGGCGTTGCGCCAGCCGCTGGAAGACGGCTTCGTGCACATTGCGCGGGCCCGTGCTCGTGCGCGCTTTCCGGCGCGACCACTCTTGATTGGCGCCGTCAATCCGTGCGCCTGCGGTTACTTCGGGCACCCACGCTTGCCCTGCCGCTGCACGGAGGCGGCGCGTGATCGCTATCGAGCACGGCTTTCCGGACCGCTGCTGGATCGCCTAGACATCCACGTCGCCGTACCTCCGGTGGAAGTGTCCGCGTTAGTGCGAGGCAATACCGCAGAAACCTCGGCCGCGGTGCGCGAGCGCGTCAGTCGCGCGCGCACCGTGCAACTCACTCGCGCGCGACAACTCAAACTACAATCTGGACTCAACGCGCTGCTCTCCGGAGCAGATCTAGAGCGCGTGGTGAACCTCCAGACGGAGAGCCGCAAGCTGATTGAAGCCGCGGTCAATCGACTCGGGCTCTCCGCACGCGCGTTCACCAAGGTGCTGCGCGTCGCGCGTACGATCGCCGATTTGGAGGGCGACGAGCAGGTGCGCACGCCTCACGTCGCAGAAGCGATTCAGGGCAGAATTTTGGGTCCGATTTCCGGCAACCGCGGCTGAAATCCTAGCGCAATAGAAGTTTGGGCGCGGTCGTCACGTTTCGACGCGCGCGCCTGGAGCAACAAAGAAGAGGCAGTCATGAGTGATGATAAAAAACCCCAAAAACAAGAAGCCCTGCGTCAAGTCGTGCAAGGTCTCGAAAAGACCTACGGCCAAGGCACGATCATGCAGCTCGGTAGTGGTGCGCCGGAGCCCATCGCGGTAATCCCAAGCGGCGCGCTCGTGCTGGATGAAGCGCTGGGCGTCGGGGGCTACCCGCGTGGCAGGGTCGTCGAAATCTTTGGTCCGGAATCGAGCGGCAAGACCACACTCACGTTGCACGCCATCGCGGAAGCGCAGAAAGCCGGTGGAACGGCCGCTTTCATCGACGCTGAGCACGCTTTCGATCTGCGCTATGCGCGCAGCATCGGCATCGATCTCAAGAGGCTGCTCATGTCGCAACCCGATTGCGGCGAGCAAGCGCTCGAGATCGCCGAAGCGCTGACGCGCTCCGGCGCGGTGGACTTGGTCGTCATCGACTCGGTCGCCGCGTTGGTGCCAAAAGCGGAGATTGAAGGCGACATGGGCGACGCCCACATGGGCTTGCAAGCCCGCTTGATGAGCCAAGCCTTGCGCAAGCTCACTGCCATCGCCCACAAGACCGATACTACTCTGATGTTCATCAACCAACTGCGCATGAAAATAGGAGTGGTCTTTGGTAACCCCGAGACCACCACTGGCGGCAACGCGCTCAAGTTCTATTCCAGCGTGCGGCTCGACGTACGTCGAATCGGCAAGGTGACTTTGGGCGAAAACGTGGTCGGTAATCGCACGCGCGTGAAGGTGGTCAAAAACAAAGTGGCGCCTCCGTTTACCGAAGCTGAGTTCGACATTCGTTGGGGCACCGGCATCGACGGCGGAGCGGACTTGGTCGAAACTGCAACGCAAGCCGGGGTGCTCGAGAAGAATGGATCGCACTACCTCTTCGGGGGCAAGAGCATCGGTCAAGGGCGCGACAAGACGCGAGACGCGCTGCTCACTGATCCGGCTCTGTTTCAGGCTGTGCGCAAGAAGACGCTCGAAGTGCTGCCCTCACAGGCGCGTCGTCTGGACAAGAAGCACGCGGCCTAAGCCGTATTCCGGCCCCGGCGCCGGTCCAAGCCCGACCCGGTCCGTGTGCGAAGGTCGCACAGAGCGCCACCGTCGCCACGGATCGCTGGCAAAATACGGGCCGTGCGAGTAAGCATTTCGGTCGGGAAATGCCGTCGCTGAGCTCGAGCATCGTGAACCAACAGGTGGCGTCGGTACGCGACGTGGAGGAGGCACTCTCGCGACAGTCGCTGTACGGCGGGGACCTCATCACCAACCTGCTCGAACTCGCCGCCGTGAGTGAAGAGCGGCTCAGCCTGGTCAAAGCCGAGAGCCATGGCCTCGACCCTGCGCCGATCGGCGAGCTTCCCGTTGCCACGGAGCAAGTGCGCCGTTTGGTGCCGGGGGATCTCGCGCAGCGCTTCGCACTCTATCCGCTCGAGGAGCGCGAGGGCACGTTGATCGTGGCCGTCGCCGAACCCTTGCCGAGCGAAACGGAGAACGACCTCTCGTTTTCGCTAGGCGCGACGCTGGTGCAAAAGGTCGCACTGCTCGTGCGCGTCCGGCAAGCAATCGCGCGCGACTATGGCATGCCGCTCGATCGGCGCTCGTTGCGCGTGCTCGCCAAACTGAGTGGGCGACCCGATCCGAGCCCGAGCTCCCTCCCGAGTCGTCCGAACCCGGCGACGCTTTCGCGCCGTCCGCAAACCGTGCGTCCGGATCAGTCGGCAGCAGCCGGGGGCCTCCCCCAGCCAACCACGACTGAAAGCGCCGAACCGCGTGTCCCGCGCGCACCGGCGATGCCAGACTTCTCGAGCCTGACCAAGCCGGAGCCGCGGAGTCGTCCGCGTCGACTCGGCCCATACACGGCAGCCATGGCCGAGCGCGGGCTGCTCGAGGCCGAAACACGTGACGACGTGCTGCGCGCCTTCTTCGATTTTGCCGGACAATATTTCGAATATGCCGCGCTCTTCGTGGTGCATGGCGATATCGCGGAGGGGCGCGACGCTTCCGGTTCGGGAGCAGCGCGCTCGCGCGTCGTGGCTGTCGGTGTACCGCTCGATCTACCGAGCGCGATGTCACGGGCGCGGGACGCAGCCACCTACCAACTAACCCGCCTCGGAAGTGGTGGGCTCGACGGAGCGTTGGCCAAAGATCTCGAACGCCGCCCCGGCCGCATGGTGCTGTTCCTGCCGATCCAAGTGCGCGGGCGCACCGTCCTGATTCTATACGGTGATCACGGAGATCGCGACGTCGAGCTCGGCGCCGTGG
>DATHOI010000738.1:0-7050 GCA_035485095.1 Polyangiaceae bacterium
TGGTGGCGCCTCGGGTTGTTCGATCGGCGGGGAAAAACCACGCCGCGGTGCGCCCATCGGGTCATTGGCGGAATTTTGCAAAGCATGACGCGCGGGCTCGTGCGCCGTTGGGGGGGCCGCGACTGAATTTGGCGTGAGTGACGCTCCGAACGCGGTGCTGGGCAGCGCCGCTGAGCGATCGAATGCCGTCGCTAGATCGGAGGGCCGCGAGCCACCGTCGATCTGACTCGGGATCAGCAGCACGGCGAGCGCGACGTAGGTGAGTGAGCCCACGGTGAGCGCCACGCACGGGGCCCATCGCCACGCCAAAAAATCTCGGACTATCTGCGGTGCTCGCATGGCATTGGTCCTACTGCGAGAAGATCTCGGCCCCGATGCGCTAGGATACACGCCAGCTCGACGAGCGTCACGTGACTAGTTTGTGTGCGTTGATTGCTGCCGGCGAGTCACGGTTTGTTTCGCGCGGCGAAACAGCTCAGCCGCCGGAAAATTCGTCCTCGGCGTCTGCGCCCGGTGGAGTGGCATCATCGCGATTCAGCAAATAATTTTCCGGCAAGCTCACCGCTTGGGTCCCCGACCCTTTGCCGCGTGGGACACGCATGGCCGTCGGCGGAAACGGCTGTGCCGCGTCGATACCGGCGAGCGCATCCTGCAAATCGGCGAGTGTGGCGATTTGCATGAGCCGCTGACGGAGCTCTGCCGACCCGCGAAAACCCTTCGTGTACCAGGTAGAGTGACGCCGAAAGGAGCGCATGGCCGTGCGCTCACCGAACCAGCTGGTGAGCAAGGTCGCGTGCTCGAGCATGATGTCGCGGATGCCACCGAGGAGCGGCGGGTTCTCGGGCTCGCGGCCGTCGAACACGCTCGCCAGGTCGCGAAACAACCACGGTCGTCCGAGACACCCACGGCCGACGATCACACCGTCGCAGTGCGTACTGCGCATCATGCGCAAGGCGTCTTCGGCTTCCCAGATATCGCCGTTGCCTAGCACCGGAATCGAGCGCACGGCTTGCTTCAGCTCGGCGATCGCGGCCCAACGCGCTTCACCGTCGTAGAGTTGGGCGGCTGTGCGAGCGTGTAACCCGACCGCGCGGCAACCTTCACCTTCGCCGACTCGACCGGCATCGAGGAACGTCAATAGGTCGTCGTGAATGCCGAGACGAAATTTGATCGTGACAGGCACCGTGCCGGCGTTGGCGACGCAGGCGCGCACGATCGCGGCGAGCAGCCTGGGCTTGACCGGAATTGCGGCACCTCCGCCCTTGCTCGTGACTTTGCGCACGGGGCACCCGAAATTCATGTCGATGTGATCGACGCGCCCCTCGCCCACGAGGCGTTTCGTCGCTTCGCCGACGTAGTACGGGTCGACGCCGTACAGTTGCAGGCTGCGCGGTGACTCCTCGGGGCCGAAATCAGCGATGCGCAACGTCTTCTGGTTGCCCTCGACGAGCGGTCGCGCCGTGATCATTTCACTCACGTACAGCCCCGCTCCGAAGCGTCGGCACAGCGCGCGGAACGGGTAGTTGGTCACTCCCGCCATCGGCGCCAAGACCACTGGAGGCCAAATGCGCATCGTGCCCAGCTCGA
Source organism: Polyangiaceae bacterium (assembly GCA_035485095.1). Taxonomy (GTDB): domain Bacteria; phylum Myxococcota_A; class Polyangia; order Polyangiales; family Polyangiaceae; genus PMG-095. Next base: position 1,588 of record DATHOI010000738.1, read on the forward strand.
GCGGCGCAAATTCTCCAGCCCTCGCTGGAGGCACATCGCGGTTCAGCTCGCTCTTGTAGATGGCGTCCATCGGTCAGACTACGGGTGGGCGGCGTCGAACGGTAATTTGGTGCGCGGCTGCTTGTGCCGCCAGACGCGCCAGTCCGGAGCTGTCGCTGCTGCGGAGATGTCGTCGCAGGCCGGCGGCGCGTCGACGCCGATCAGTCGGCGCGGTTCGGCTTCACTGCTGTCGGCGAGCAAAATGCGCTCGTGCTCGTCCAGAAAGTACGCCGTCTGCAGACCATGCCCGCGCTCCGCCGGCCAGGCATACGCATAGAACGAGCGCTCCGCGCGCTCGTCGTCGACTGCGTCATGTGGGTCCGCGGTGAAACCGCCACCGCGCTTGGGCAAACAAACAGTGACCAGGAAGCCGCCCACTTCTGCGGCAGGACCGAGACGCGTGTCGACCAGCTTGGGGAAGCTCTCCAGTACTGGAGTCTCCATCGGCGCGCCACCGCGCAGGCCGATCTCCCCCGTCATCTCAGCCAAGAATTCGGCGGAGCCAATCTGGTCGCCGTCCGGGTCGACGAATGCGTTCCTGCGCAGCGCGTCTTCGGCGAACAAGATCTCGCGCAGGCGTGAGACGACGCGCTGCTCCGTGGCTATGGTGCCGCCGTCGACCATGCCGGGCACGCCCTCGAGCACCAAGAAACGAAACACACCGAACATCGCGCCTAGCCCAGCGACGACGAGCGCCACCTTCAACACGCGCACACGGCCGAGCGGCGCAGCGGGGAGCGACACGTAGCCGAGCAGCGTGGCCACCGCCGCGAATAGCGCGAGCCGCGTGACCCACATCGACAGCGCCGATGCCGCGCAGATCAGCACCACGCGCAGCAAGACGCTGCGCGGTAAATCGTTCCCGGGCGCGGCGACCGTTTCCGGCGTGTCGGTCAGCGGCGCGGGGCTAGTCATGGCGAGCGCGTCGTAGCACTGCCCGTGGCGAGTGCCGCAATGTCTCGCTGAATTGCCGAGAAAAAGCCGAACTCAGCGCTTGTCGCGGTCGGGTGGAGGCTTGGAGAGCCGCACGCCTTCGAGCTGCTCGGCTTCCACGCCGTCGTTCAGTGAATAGCCGACCAATGGCCGCGTACTCACGTCCGGCTTCTGTTTCAGGGGTGGTCGGCTACTCGTGGCGCCGAGCGGTTGCAGCGCCGGCGAGGCCGTGAGCGCGAGACGTAGCTCTTCTGGAGGTGGTGACAGCCTAGCGGGCAGTGGCGCGGCGAATGGATTGCTGCGCGGTGGGGTCACGATGCTGCTTATCGACGGCGCGGGTGCGGTCGGTCGTGGGGCGGCGCTGGTCGAGATCTTCGGCGGCAAGTTGAGCTGTGGCGCGCTGACCTGTGGCCGGCTCAGCCGGGCATCGATCTCGAGGTGATCCAAGGTCAGCTCTGCTGCGAGATGCTTGCTCGCAGCAGACGGCGGTTTGGTCGACGTGGCCTCCGGTTTTCGAGATTCGACCGGTGGCGGGTGAGTCGAGAGCGGAATCCTCGGGCCGCCGAGCTCGCTCTTCAAGCGATTGATCTGGAGCAGCGCTTCGTCGCGCTCTTTCGTGACACGCGCGACGACGTTCTGCGCTTCGTCACGTTGAGCCTGCAAACGTGCCACGGTTTCTCGCGCTCGCTCGCGGTCTTCGGCTAGTTTCTGGGCCGTTCGCTCGAGCTCAGCGCGCTCGGCGCGATCCAAGGCGCTGCCTTCGTCGTCCACTGGCGCGGCCTTCATGCGGGCCGAGCCGCGGGTGTCCGCGGTGGGCGGTGGCACGGTCTCCACGGTATTGCGTCGCTCGATCTCGGCCAGTCGCTCGCGCAGCACCTCGAGGTCACGGTCGCGCCGTTCGAGCTCACCTTCCTGCTCGTCCATCAAATCGACGATGAACGCGTCGTGCTGTTCCGTCAGAAATTCGCGTTCGCGTTCGGCATCCTTGCGTGCGCGATCGAGCGCCTGCTCGAGCAGCGCGACCTTCTGTTTGAATGCGAGTTGCTGTTCGTTCGCCGCTCCGAGCATGTCGCGCAGGGCTTCGAGCTCGTGCGTCAGTAGCTCGTTGGCCTCGCGCGCCCCGCCTACACCCGTGCCCAGGTGTTGAATGGCGCGGAATAGGCCGCTCAGGCTCGCCTCTGCGCGTGCGCTGGCAGCGATTGCCGCTTGCACGCGTACGTCACTCTGCGCGGTGAGCGAGGGCAGCGGAGTCGGCCTGCGATCCATGCGTTGAGGACCCGTAGCTGGTGGCAAGGTGGGGGAGCTTGACATGGTGTCGAAGGACGGGTCGCCGGGGCGGTCGCTTGGGGGAACCGATCCGCCAGACAGAGCACGTAGCGGCGGGAAGCCGGGGGAGGTACCACCCATAATCGGCCCATGGTACAGGCCTTCTGCTCACGGTTCGAGCACAGCTTTTGCGGTCTGCTTTGCGACCGCGCGGTGCAGGGGTTATGCCTTTGAAATCATGGGAGCATCTCGACAGAGCGCCGCGGTCTCCCCGGTAAAAGTGGGGACTCGCGGCCCGGCAATCCCACCTGATACGGAGCCCGCCGAGCTCGAGCGCGCGCTCGAAACATTGAGCCTGCGCGCCACGGACTTTGCTCGCGCAGCGCTCGCGGACAAGGTCGCCTGGCTGCGCGAAATCCTGAGCCGTTTCCATGAGCTTTCGCCGCGCATGGCGCACGACGCTTGCCTTGCCAAGGGCATTCAACCTGGTTCGCCACTGGAAGGCGAGGAGTGGCTCGCGGGTCTCCTCCCGATCATTCGCAATCTGAGTCAGTTGTGCGCCTCGCTCGAGCAGACTCGTCGCTACGGTGCACCGAGCATCGACGCTGCTCGATTCTCCGCGCTCGCGAATGGTCAGCTCGCGGTCGAGGTCACGCCCAATGCGGGTTACGAGACGCTATTCTACGCGCCGTTCCGCGCGCACACCTGGCTCGAACCGGGTGTCGATGCGCATGACCTCGTCGCCGCACAAGCCGGCTTCTACAAGCAGCGGGACCCACAGGGGCGCATTGCGCTGGTGTTGGGCGCGGGCAACGTCGCGTCGATCCCGGTGCTCGACGTGATCTACAAATCGTTCGTCGAGGGCGCGGTGTGCGTGCTCAAGATGAGCCCGGTCAATGCCTACCTTGGCCCGTACTTCGAGCTGGCGCTCGCGCCGCTGATTTCGCGCGGCTTTTTGCGGATTGTTTATGGGGGCGCGGAGATCGGCGCGTTGCTCACCCAGCATGCGGCGATCGCCGAAATGCACATCACCGGTTCCGCCGAGACCCACGACCGCATCGTCTGGGGTAAACCCGGTGCGGAGCGTGACGCGCGCAAGAAAAATAATGCACCGCTCTTTGCTCGGCCGGTGACGAGTGAGCTCGGCAACGTGACGCCGGTGCTCGTCGTGCCCGGAAAATACAGCGCCTCCGAGCTTGCCACCATGGCGCGGGGCATCGCCGGGATGATCGTGCAGAACGCCTCCTTCAATTGCATCGCTGCCAAGCTGCTCATCACGCCGCGCGGTTTCGCGCAGCGCACGCAGTTGCTCGAGCAACTACGGGTGGAGCTGTCGCGCGTCCCGCCGCGTTACGCCTATTACCCCGGAGCGCAGGCGCGCTTCGAGTCGCTGACGCACGGCGCGGAGCACGTGACGCACATCGGTCAGGCCGGTCCCGGTGAATTGCCCTGGACATTGATCACCGACCTCGATCCGGACAGCGACGCCGCGCAGTTCAAAGTGGAGCCGTTCTGCAGCATCTTCAGCGAGGTCAGCGTAGGCAGCTCGGATCCGCTCGAGTTTTTGGCTGCGGCCACGCGGTTCGCCAACGAGCGGCTGTGGGGCACCTTGAACGCGATGATCTACGTGCCGCCTGCCTCGGAGGGAGACACGGCGGTGGCGCTGGCCGTCGAGCGCGCCGTGGGCGAGCTGCGTTACGGTACGATTGCGATCAATCATTGGTCCGCGGGTGCCTACGTGCTCACGACCTCACCTTGGGGCGGCTACCCCGGTGCCACGCTCGCGGACGTGCAGAGCGGCATTGGCTGGGTGCACAACGGGCTGCTGCTCGAGCGCGTCCAAAAAACGGTGCAGCGCGGATCGTTGCGCGCGTTTCCAACGCCCCCGTATTTTCCGGGGCACCGTTCCCTGCGCCAATTGGGCCGTGCCCTGCTCGATTTCGAGGCCGCTCCGAGCGCTATCGGCCTCGCCCGTGTTGGGTACTTTGCGGTCCGCGCCTGAGGTGGCAAAGTCCGCGGCCGCCCAAAAACGCACGACCCTCAGCCTTACCCTAGAAGCTCATGCCATCCACGACTGACGACGTTCGCATCGATAGCCTCCGCCCGCTGATCCCGCCCGCCATTTTGATGGAGGAGCTGCCCGTCGGTGAAACCGAGACCAAGCTGATCTCGGAAGCGCGCCAAGAGGTCGCGCGCATCGTGACGGGTGAGGACGACCGACTCGTCGTGGTCGTCGGCCCGTGCTCGATTCACGATCCGGACGCGGGGCTCGAGTATGCGACGCGCCTGAAGCCCGTCGCGCAAGCGCTCTCGGCCGACCTCAAAATCGTGATGCGCACTTACTTCGAGAAGCCGCGCACGACCGTCGGTTGGAAGGGGCTGATCAACGATCCGAAGCTCGACGGCTCATTCTCGATCAACCAAGGCCTGCGCGTGGCCCGCAAATTCCTGCTGGATGTCGTCGAGCTCGGCATGCCCACGGGGACCGAATTCCTGGATCCGATCTCGCCTCAGTTCATGGCAGATCTCGTGGCGTGGGGCGCGATCGGCGCGCGCACCACCGAGAGCCAAGTGCATCGCGAGCTGGCCAGCGGCTTGTCGATGCCCGTCGGTTTCAAGAACGGCACGAGCGGCAACGTGCAAATCGCGGTCGACGCGGTGCGCTCTTCCGCCGAGCCGCATCGCTTCCTGTCGGTGACCAAGCAAGGGCTCGCGGCGATCGTCGCGACGCGCGGCAACAAGCACTGCCACGTCATTTTGCGCGGCGGTCGGAGCGGCCCCAACTACTCACCGGAGTCGGTAGCGGAGGCCGCGCAAGCGCTGAGCAAGGCCGCACTCAGGCCCGCGCTGATGGTCGACTGCAGCCACGCGAACAGCCAAAAAGACCACAAAAATCAGGTCAAAGTCGCGGAGTCTTTAGGGGCGCAAGTGAGCGGCGGGAGTCGCGGCGTGTTCGGCGTCATGATCGAAAGCAACTTGGTCGAGGGTCGCCAAGACGTGACTCCGGGTCAATCGCTCACGCGTGGTCAGAGCATTACCGACGCGTGCCTCGGGTTCGATCAAACGTTGCCCGTGCTGGAGCTCCTCGCCTCAGCCGTACGCGCGCGTCGCGTGTCCGCCTGATTTTTTTTCGGAGCGGCCGCGCGCGCGGCGAGCACGACGGTCGTGCTCGCCTGCGTCGGACGGGGCTGAGCCTCCCGCACTTTCGTTGACACGCATCAGGAG
>DATHOI010000739.1:0-5227 GCA_035485095.1 Polyangiaceae bacterium
CTACAAGCAGAAGCGCGCAGCTCGCCTGGCGCTCGATGGCGGCTCGCACACTGACGACACCGCCAGCGCCGCGCTGCCTGCCAACGCGTGATCATTCGTCTGATTTGAAGCGCCCCCGAGTTAGCCATGGAAACTACTGCATCTCCCGCCGTTAGTCCCGAAAGTGAAGCGCCCGCCGAGAGCGTCGGTACTCCGGTCTCTCGACGTGAGATCACTATCTCGGACAAAGCCGTGGAGTTCGCCAAGAAGAAGCTCGCGGCTCGCGGGACTCCGGATGCGGCCGTGCGGCTTGGTGTGAAGGGCGGCGGCTGCTCGGGCTTTTCGTACGTGATTCAGTACGAGGACACGCCGCCTCGCGAGCGTGACACCGTGTATGACGCGGGCGGCGTGCGTTTCTACGTCGACAAAAAGAGCTTCGTGTACCTAGCGGGTTCCGTGCTGGACTACGAGCAGACGTTGATGTTTCAAGGGTTCAAGTTCAAGAACCCGCAAGAAGCATCGAGCTGCGGTTGCGGTCACTCTTTCACGGTTCGCTAACCGTGGACCCGTTCGAGGCTCTGGGCGTCGAGCCCGTTTTTGCTCTCGACTTGGCGTTTCTCGAGCAACGTCATCGTGACCTGAGCCGTACGTTGCACCCCGATCGCCATGCGGTTTCGGGTGCAGCAGGGCGTCGCATGGCCTTGGGGCGCGCGATCGAAGTGAACGAAGCCTTCCGCACGCTGAAGGATCCAGTACGCCGCGCTGAAGCGCTGCTCGCGCTGCGAAGTGTGCAAAGTGGGGAGGGCAAAGAGCCGCCTGCTTCCCCCGCGTTGCTGATGGAAGTGATGGAGCGCCGAGAGGCGCTCGCCGAAATTCGTATCAGCAAGGATCACGTCGCGCTTGGCCGCCTAATCGCCGACGTGGAACGTGAAGAGCAGCGCATTCAAGCGGAGCTCGGCCGGCAATTTTCGGATTCCACGGCAGATTCTGCTGAAATTCTGAAAAAACTGGGCGAGTTGCGCTACTACCGCCGCTTCCTGAACGAAGCAGGGTCCATCGCGGACGACCTGTTCTGAGCTCAGCCCATGCTCCTGGACATTTTCGACCCCAAAGCGCCGCCTCAAGCGATCGGCATCGATCTCGGCACCACGAACTCGATCGTAGCTCACGTGCGAGACGGTCGCCCCGTGTCGCTCATCACGTGTGACGGCTCGCCGCTCTTGCCGTCCGTCGTGCACTATGGCGTCGAGGGCTCGATCGCCGTGGGGCGCACCGCGCTGGCGTATGCCACGCGCGAGCCGGAGCGCACCATCGCCAGCGTGAAGCGCTTCATGGGCCGTGCCGCGGGTGACACGGAGACCACGCGCCTCGGCGCGTACAAGTTCGTGCCGGGCGATGCCTCGGTGGTGCGCTTCGACCTCGGCAAATTGACGCCCAGCGCGGTCGAGGTCAGCGCCGAGATTTTGAAGAGCTTGAAACAGAGCGCGGTCGATCAACTGAATCACGTGGGCGGCGCCGTCATCACCGTGCCTGCTTATTTCGACGACGCGCAGCGCCAAGCCACACGTGACGCGGGCCGCCTGGCTGGGCTCGAAGTACTGCGCTTGCTCAACGAGCCGACCGCTGCGGCTCTCGCCTACGGCCTAGAAAAGCAGGAAAGCGGCCTATTCGCCGTGTACGATCTGGGGGGCGGGACGTTCGACATCACGATCCTGCTGCTCGAAGACGGCGTGTTTCAGGTCAAGAGCACCGGCGGCGACAGCGCGCTCGGTGGCGACGACATGGATCGCGAAATCGCCGAGCGCATGCTGGCGGCGATGGGCGCCACCGAGCCCCAGACGCGCACGCCGGAAGTCGTGAGCATTGCACTCGAGGCGGCCCGGCGCGCTAAGCACGCGCTCACGGACGCGCCCTCGGACACGACGCAGGTCGCGCTCGAACTGCCGAAGAAGGGTGGGGGTGACGTACAGTTCTCGCTGACACGCGCAGATTTCGACGTCTGGATTCAGCCGCTGCTCGAGCGCACCGGTCGTTCCTGTCGGCGCGCCTTGCGCGACGCGGGGCTCGAGGCCTCTGCCTTGAGCGGTGTGATCTTGGTCGGCGGTTCGACGCGCGTGCCGCGCGTGCGTGCCTATGTTCGCGAGCTGTTCGGTAAAGAACCGCTCGGAGACATCGACCCGGATTTGGTCGTGGCCTATGGCGCGGCCATTCAAGCCGATCTGCTCGCACGCTCGAGCGACGAAGTGCTCTTGCTCGACGTGCTACCGCTCTCGCTCGGTATCGAAACCATGGGCGGCGGTGTCGATAAGATTTTACCGAGAAATACCACGATTCCCGCGGGCGCCAAGGCGACCTTCACGACCTATGCCGACAACCAGACGGGCTTCGATTTGCACGTCGTGCAGGGCGAACGTGAGCTCGCCGCTGACTGTCGTTCGCTCGCGCGCTTCAAGCTCGGCGGTATTCCGCCGTTGCCTGCCGGCTTTGCGCGCCTCGAAGTGAGCTTCCACGTCGACGAGAACAACTTACTCAGCGTGAAGGCCGTGGAGCTCACGACCGGCCACACGCAGACCGTCGAGGTCAAGCCGAGCTACGGCCTCACGGACGACGAAGTCGAGCGCATGTTGATCGACGCCCTCGATCACGGTGAGGCGGATTTCGAGCTGCGTCGGTTGCGTGACGCGCAGGTCGAGGCCACGCGCATCTTGCTCGCGACCGACAAGGCATTGGCCAGTGATGCGGATTTGTTGGAAGCCGGCGAGCGTGCCCGGATCGAGCTGGCACTGACTGATTTGCGCGGCGCCGCCATGTCGGCCGTGAAGGCCTCACGGGTCGAAGCCGCGATCAGCGCGCTCGACGACGCGACGCATGACTGGGCAGGTCGGCGCATGAACCGCGCCATTCAGAGCGCAATTGCCGGGAAAAACCTGGGCGCAGTGGAACAGAGCGTCGCGCACGCGGCAGGCGTCGAGGCCCACCTCGAAAAACACGGAGCATGTTAGTGTGCTGGATCCAAGATTCAGCACGCTAACGAGATAGAACAGTGGATGAGCACACGAAGCCAACCTCCCGGAAATTTCCGGGTCTCGCGCCGTCGGGCCCCGGAAATTTCTGGGACGTTTGATTGACTCAGGACGCTAGCGCGATGGCCAAGGTCCGTTTCCCCGATCAAAATATCGAGATCGAAGTGCCGATAGGCACTTCCTTGCTCAAAGCTTCCAAGCTCTGCGGCGCCCCGGAGGGCGATGCGTGCGGCGGCGTCTGCGCCTGTTCGACTTGTCATGTGTACGTCGAAACGGGCTCCGAGCTCTTGTCCCCCGCGGAGGAGGACGAAGAGGACATCCTCGATAAAGCCTTCGACGTGCGCATGAGCTCGCGCTTGGGTTGCCAAGCCAAAATCCAGCGCGACGGCTTGATTGAGTTGCGCATCTCGAAAGAGAGCTTGGATGCCTATTACAACGAGCACCCAAACGTGAAGCGACCGGTGTAGCGCGCCCACGTCGCGGTGGTCGCTAGCGACCATCGTCTCGCTCGCTGAGCTAAACTGCTCTCAGCGCTGGACCCTCGCGTTCAGGTCGCAGAGGTATTTGCGGCCACGGCGATCACCCTCGAAGGAGCCTCCATCCAAATTTTACTTATGATCCGGATCAACTCGCGAAGGACATCGGCAACAGCGTGGCTTGCGACATGGCCGCCGACGCGGGCTTGGGCAAATTGGGTGATGGCGCCAGCTCATTGAACACAGCGGCGGGTATTGCCGGTGCTCCTTCCGTCTCGTGTCCCGGGGGCCACTGCAGTCGCTCGGCTGCTAGTGCCGCGTGTCATCGGGCGTGCGGGTCGCCAGCCACGTTTCCAGCAGTTGCCGCGTTGGCGTGTTCAGGTCGAGCCGCAATGCATCGCTCGGCGTGACCCACAGAAACGCTTCGGCCTCGTCATTGAGCGTGAGCTCGGCCGTGTCGTCCACACGGCACGAGTAGTTGAGCAGCAGCATGTGAGCAGGTTTGTAAAACTCGGGCGAAGCGATTGACTCCTGCACGGTAACGAAGCGGACGTCGCGAACGACGAGCGCGGTCTCCTCCCAAATTTCGCGTTTCAACGCGGCTTCTTGGGTTTCTCCGGACTCGATTTTGCCGCCCGGCACGCCCAACAGATGCCGCCACTTGTGCGTGCGCACGAGCAGGATCTTGCCGTCCGGGCGCTCGATGACCGCGCCCACGGTGACGATGGGTCGCTCGCTCATCGCATCTGACTGCGGAGCAGCGACAGCACCTCACTGCGCGACGCTTGGTCGCTGAGGAACGTGCCGCGCAGCGCGCTCGTCACCACCGACGACCCGGGTTTGCGGACTCCGCGCAACGTCATACAACTGTGCACGGCGTCCACGATGACCGCGACGGCGATCGGCCTGAGCTCATCCATGATCAGATCTGCCACCTGATTCGTCAGGCGCTCCTGAACTTGTGGCCGTTGCGAATAGACGTCGAGCACTCGCGCGAATTTCGAGAGCCCGAGCACCTTGCCATTGGGAATGTAGGCCACGTGTGCGTGCCCCGTGAACGGCAGCAGGTGGTGCTCGCACATCGAGTTGAACGGAATATCACGGATCAGCACTACGTCGTTGTATTGCTCCGTGAACACCGCGCGCATCAGCTCACGCGCGTCTTGGTGAATTCCGCCGAATACTTCTTCACACATGCGAGCCACGCGGTCGGGCGTCCCGACCAAGCCTTCGCGATCAGGGTCTTCCCCAATGCCCTCGAGGTAGAGACGAATCGCCGTGCGGATTTTGGTCTGGTCGATCAACGGAGCTCCTTCAGTTGCAAAAGACGCGTGCGGGCGCCGAGGTTGCCGCATTTTGCGGAACCGCGCACTCTCGGTGCGACGTTTTGCTACGCCCAACCGCGCGCAGCCCACGAGCTCGCGCGCATGCCCTGATTCTGGCCGGAAAGAGCGCCGTTTTTGGCTGGCGCGCAACTTGCTGGAAGTTAGGTGGTTTCGCGGCTGCCGCGAACAGTCCGAGCCCCAAATTCATGTCCGACTCCGATCAAAATAGTGTGCCAGAGCACGTGAGCGACAACATCGAGGCGGTGCTCGAGATGCGCGCGAAATCCGAACGGCAGCTGCGTCGTGGTCAGCGCGCGGTCGAGGCGCTGACCGAGCTCATTGGTCAGCCGCGTTCGCTGTACGTGCTGCTCATCGGGATTGTCGTTTGGGTGAGCTACAACCATGCGCGGACTTCGTTCGACCC
>DATHOI010000740.1:0-2850 GCA_035485095.1 Polyangiaceae bacterium
GCCTTTTTGCAACAATAGATTTGGGGAGAATTGTCACACGCGACTGCCACGCGAGCTCCCGGGGCTCTTCATCGCGCCGCGTGTGTCCGAGTCGATTCCATGACGTTTCGTGAACCGAATCCGTTTTTCGCGGACTCGTCACTTCACCCATTGGGGTGGTCAGTGACAGCGCAGCGTGCTCGCTCGGATCAGCACGAGCCGCCGGCGGCGCTCGCGAGGCTCGCGACGTAGTTTGCATTGCCAGTGACGCGTTCCAATTCACTCTCCAAAAATTGCACGCGCCGCTCGAGCTCGAGAATGCGATGGTCACGCGCGTCGAGCTTCGGCTTACGACCGGGCTTTGCGCCTTCGAGCCCCTCGGTACCGCGGAGCGCGAGCTGCTTGCGCCATGCTGCGAGGTGCGAGCTGTAGATGGCTTCGCGACGGAGTAGCGCTTCGATCTCTCCGCGCTTCGAACTGCTTGCCGCCTCTTGAAGGATGCGCAGCTTCTCCGCCGCGCTGAACACGCGCCGTGCACGCTTTTGCTTGGCTGACGAAGCCGGGCTCGGCTCGGATTCACGCGTGCGCTCGAAACCGCGGAACGCCGAGTCGTCGAAGGCGCGCGCTGCTTCCGGGGACTGCTGCGAGGAATGGCTCATCTTCATCGGACTCGAGGGTTGGGGTGGCAAGGCCTCCCCCAAATGGGCAGAACCCTCACCAACGCCCCTGTAATGCACGGGTCCGCGGATTCGATCACACCGCCTTTTCATGGCTTCGGCGGCGATCACTTGCTGCTGTATTATTTTGCCGGGCTCGGATGCGGGGTTTGGTCCGGAAAGACGCCCACCGACGGCGGTGGCGACGAACCCGCGGGCGGCGCTGCAGGTGCAGCTGCAGGCGCAGGTAGTGCCGAGCTCGCTGACACCGCGGGCGGCGACGCAGAAGGAGGCGGGAGTGCCGGTGGGGCCGCGGGCGGCGGCGGGAGCGCGCGCCGATCATCCGGCGAAGGCGGCAGGGGCAGCGGCAACGCGGGCCTCGTGCCGGGCGTGTTGAGCGTGAGCTCCATGCTTTGCACGTGGCGCGTGCAATCATTTTCATGCTCCACGTCCACCGTGCTCACGGCGTCTGGCAGCCCGGGAAGTGACGCGCGGATCGACCAATGACCGTCTGTTAGTGGCGCGTAGTAACAGGACTTGAGCTCGAACTGATCGCCGCCGCTCGTTGCGGTGACGGTGGCTGCGCAGGTCCGGCGCCCGAGCGGGTCATAGACGCTCACGTCGATGTAGTCGTAGCAGTGCGAGGTCAGCGCTCCGATGGCAACGACTGCGACCAGTACACCGCCGCCGACTACTGGTGCGCAGGCGGTCAACGAAGGGACCAACAATGCGAGTGCGAGAGCACCTGCAAGACGCCTCCCCGAACCCCGTCGCTCGCTGAACATGACGCGTTTCCAGCTTAGCATCGATCCAGCGACATGTCGGAGCACGCCGTTTTCGATCAGATCGAGGTCGCGGACGATGCACTCCGCGGCCAGGGCGGCGCTCTCGCAGAGCCCCCGCGGCCACGAACGGCCATCCGATTGACCCGAGCTGGCGGCTCCGAGCTGTGACGGTCTCGCGCGGGGCGTGGCGCGCGTGCCGATGTCGAAAACTTTGCCGAACAGAACTGTCGTCGCGCTTTGCGTGGCCTGTGGGGCCCCGCAGCCCACAAATTTGGCCGCGATTCACGGTGTCTGATAGCCCGTGAGGTCGCTCGCGAAGGAGCTCTCGTCCACGCGGTACGGGACTTGCTCAGCACTGGATCAGCCCATGAACGCATCACTCGATCTGCAGCTCCGAAGATGGTGCGCGGCCAGCGCGCTGGCATTGCTGGTGTTGCTCGCGCCCGCACCCGCACCCGCGCTCGACGTCCCGGTCTTCTTGGGTGATGTCGGGGTGGGCAAGCAGACGCCGGAGGTGCGCGCCGAGCTTCGATCACTGCTCAGCGCCGAATTGTCGGCGACCGATTTCGCGCAAGTGAAGACGCAGCAACGCTTCGTGCTGTCGACGACGCTGCTGCGTTTGGACAGCGTGGTCGCGTCCGATTCCGTGCGCGCTACGTGCGTGATCTCCGTCGCGTTGCTGCGCGACAACGGCGCTACCCTGCACGCGGTGATCCGAGGTCGCGCTACCGCGGAGGAGTCGAGGACACACGTCGAGCTCGCTCAGAGCGACGCGCTCCGGGCCGCGGTACACAGCGCGATGACTCGAGTCCCGCAGGCGCTGCGCTGAAGCGCGGCTCTCGCTCAGGCCCGCTGCACAGCGCCACTCAAACGCGATGCGTCCGGATCTCGACTGGGAGCGATTCCAGCGTGATAGTCATTTGGTCGAGCTCGCCGCCGCGAAGACGAGCATCGCGCGAGCCATGGCCTTGGAGCGCCCCGCGGAATTTGTCAGCGATCCTTGCGTTGTCGACGGAAAGGCCGCCCCCAGAAACGCGGATTGGCTGGCGTGCACGCAAAAAAAGAGCTCCGAAAAGTGCGCGAGCGGACACAACGTTGAAGGTGATGACGAGGGCTGGGCTTGGGTCCGCGCGCGCGCCGCGCGAGCTCACAACGCGAGAAAAAACACTACCGAAAACCGGCCCCCGAGCCTTGATTTCTAGAGGAGGGTAAGGTAGTCAACTTACGCTCCTTATCGCATATTTGGTCACTCGTTTGGCGCGCACACGGGAAACTTCCGTGAAAGCTCGCTGACTCTAGCTAGCCTCAACATTGGGATCGAAAGTCGTGGAAGCAGCCGCCGCCGGCAGCATCATTGCCAACCGTTATCGCCTGCTGCGCAAGCTTGGAGCTGGCGGCATGGGTTCGGTGTGGCTTGCGCACGACCAGTC
>DATHOI010000741.1:0-2162 GCA_035485095.1 Polyangiaceae bacterium
GGCTCGCCAATGCCAAGCGACCGCTGCTGGTGATCGGTGGTGGCTGTCGCGCCTACGCGAGCGAGCTGCGCCGCTTGGTGGACGGCTTCAACATCCCGTTCGTGACCACACCGCAGGGCAAGGGCATCGTCAGCGAGCTCCACCCGCGGTCGCTTCGCCACGGCGGTCTCGCGGCGTCGCTCTGGGCGCGTGAGTACACCGCAGCCGGTGTCGATGTCGCGCTCGTGCTCGGAACTGATCTGGACGACTGCTCGATCGGCCCCACGCGCTACATCGCCGAAGGCGGGCGCCTCGTGCACGTGGATCTCAACGCCGCCGTGTTTGGCAGAAATCTAGCCACTGAGCTCGGCGTCGTCGCTGACGTCGGAACCTTCGTCAGAGATCTGCACGCCGTGGCACAAGTGCAGGGGCTTTCGCACCCGACCTCGCGAGCAATGCTGCGCGAGCTGCGTCAGAAATCGCCGTTCGAGCATGAAAATTACGCTTCGGACGACAGCCCGCGGATCAGCCCGCAGCGCGCCCTGGCTGATTTGCAGGCTGCCTCGCCAATCGACACGGCCTTCATCACCGACATCGGTGAGCACATGCTGTTCGCGCTTCACTACCTCACCGCGCGGTCACCAGACAGCTTTGCGATCCACCTCGGCTTGGGCAGCATGGGCTCGGGCATCAGCGGCGCCATTGGCCTTTCACTCGCGCGTCCAGAGCGCCCGGTCGTGTGCGTGTGTGGAGACGGCGGCATGCAAATGGTCGGCATGGAAGCACTGGTCGCGCTCAAATACCGCTTGCCCATCGTGTTCGCGGTGTTCAACGACGCGCGCTACAACATGGTCTATCACGGGTACCGCCAAGTGTTCGGGCGCGAGGCAGAGTGGGAGTCCCCGTGGACTGATTTTGCAGCGTGGGCGCGTTCCATGGGCATGGCCGGACTGCGCATCAACCACCCGGGCGAGATCAATACCGAGCAACTGACGCGCCTACGCGAGCTGCGCGTGCCGATCGTGCTCGACGTGCGCATCGACCGCGACACGCGACTCACCGGCGGCGGGCGAAACGAAGCGCTGCGGCACATGTCGATGCTCAGCCCGGGGGCGCGCTGAAATGCACTCGCGTATCACGGGCCTGGGCTGCTGGTTTCCGGACCGAATCCGCACGAACTCCGAGTGGCCCGCCGCATTTCGCGCTGCGAGCCTTGGCCGGCAAGGTGATCGCACGCTGGTCGACGTCACGAGCGACGAACAGCGCGACCCGACTCTGCGTATCGTGAGTCGTTACCTCGCGGAGGAAGAAGGCGACCCATTTCTAGGCGCCCTCGAACGGCGCGTCGCCGACGACGCGACGACGTCCTCGCAGGCCGAGGCGCTCGCAGGCGCCGCGGCGTTGGCCGACGCGGGAGTCGCGGCGAGCCAGGTCGACGCGATCTTCTCCTGGGCGCTCGTGCCCGATCGGCTGATGCCCTCGAACGCCTGTCGCGTCGCGCAGCTGCTCGGTGCGGGGCGCGCTTGGGCCGCGAGCGTCGATGCCGCTTGTGCAAGCCCAGTCGCGCAGCTCAACCTGGCCGCGTCCCTGATCGAGTCGGGTCGCGCAGAGCACGTGCTGCTCACGCAATCGCACCTGGCAACGCGCACCTTCCCGATGACGCACCCCGCATCACCCAGCGTCGGAGACGGCGCGGCAGCAATGCTCGTCAGCGCTGCGAGCGTTCCCGGTATCGGCCGCACGCACGCGGTGACGCACGGCGAGTACTACGATGCCGTCGTGTGGTGCCGAGGCAAGAGCGACGAAACCGACCCGCCTTGGTGGCAGCCCGGCGGCGCCTTCTCGATGGCTAGCCGTGACCCGGAAGCCACCCGCTCACTGATGCAAGACACCGTGCCCACCGGGGCTCGCACGGTGGCGGAGCTGTCGCATCGGGCGGGCTTCGCGGTCGATTCGATCGACGTGCTGCTCAGCGTGCAACCGCGGCGCTGGGTGCCGCTCGCAATCGCCGAAGCCCTGGGGCTCGACCCGTCGGTCGCCGTGCAGACATACCAACGCTATGCGCATCTGGGGGGCGTGGGCCCAATCGTCAATTTGCTCGCCGCGCGCGACGCGGGCAAGCTCGAGCCCGGCGCGCGCGTGGTCATGTACGCGCAGGGCGCCGGCTTCACCCGCGCGGCGGC
>DATHOI010000742.1:0-5550 GCA_035485095.1 Polyangiaceae bacterium
CGCCGCGTGCCCTGCGCTCGCTTCGGCCTTGCTCTGGGTCGACGCGCAGAACAACGACGTGGCTTACTCCGCGTGGTCCGACACCATGAAGCAACGCCTGGGCGTGCTCTATCAGAGCCTATTGAGCGACAGCGCGTTGCCCGATTTCGTATGCCCAGACTTCCGTGGCGCAGACGCCGTGCGAGCCCCGACCAACAACAACGCTGCGCACGGCG
Organism: Polyangiaceae bacterium; assembly: GCA_035485095.1. GTDB lineage: Bacteria > Myxococcota_A > Polyangia > Polyangiales > Polyangiaceae > PMG-095. The sequence goes on from DATHOI010000742.1 coordinate 216, forward strand.
CCGTGTACGCGCTCTTCTTCAGCAAGGCGCAAGAGACCGACCTGTACCTGGCGAGCGTCGCCCATGCGCTCGCGTTAGAGGTTCAACAGACACTGCCTTGGTCACTCCTCGACTACCCCAAGGCCGAGCTCGAACCGCTTTTGTCCGCGCGCTCGCTGCTCGTGCCGGTCACACAAGCTCCACGCCCGTTCGGCTCGCCGCTACCTGATGCCGACTACCAAGTGCCGCTCAGCCACGACGGCTTTGGGTTCGTGTGCGATCCGCGCGTCGGCTATCGTTTTGCGCGCGGGTTGACGTCCAAGACTCATCAAGATTTGCTGGGCAAAGACGCGCTAGAGACGCTGGCGAACCTCACGTTCTTCGTGATGCAGAATTCGGTGCACGGCTTTCCGCTCGACTACGAAGAATCGATCGACACCTTTCAGATGGAGCTCAGCGAGCGCTTGCACCTCGGCCTAGACGAGCCAGCGGGCACCGTTTCGAAAACATTGGTCGAGCGTTGGGGCTGTCACTCCACCGCCGAATTGCTCGAAGAGTTGGCGCGCTCCATGAACGTGCCCGTGCTCGGCGTTGGTTCCTATGCCGGCGCTTGGACGGACGGGACGAGCTATAGCTTCCGCGAAAATAGCCACCGCGGTTTGGCCTATGCTTGGACGCGGGCCGCGGCGCGCATTCTGCCGCACGCCGACTTCGTGAACGCGACCGGCCTTTCGCCGAACTACGGCGGCCCGAGCACGCCGCTCGACTATTTCAACGTGATTTGGCGCTCTCCCGCGAGCTACGTGGCGGCTGGCTTGACGATCGACATGACGTTACCCGTGGTGCCCGTCTTACCCGCGAACTCCAACGGCACGTTCGAAACCTACTTCGACTTCGGCCGCGTAGTGGCTGTCCTCAGTGATGAAGAAGGGCGCTACACGCTGCGCACGGACTCTTGCTCGTGGGATTTAGCGCGGGCCTACTGCATCAATCCTAGCGCTAGCCCGGCGATGTTCGCGAGCAACAACCCGTACGGTCCTTACCCCGAATTCTCGACACCGAGCTTGGTGCAAGCCGCATTCGACGACACGCTGGCCTGTCTGGCCAAACTGCCTGGCGGCTGTAGCGCGGTGCCGGCGAGCTTCCCCGATCTGACCGCGTCCAATTATCTACCCTGATCATTTGAGGGCGTGGGCGCGTTGCGGCAAGAGCAATAGCGGGTTGCGGCGTGGGCAAGTGAGCGCGGCCGCGCGCTCGCCACAGCGCGTTCATGGCAATGGCCCGGCCAGTCGCGCATCGCGTATCGGCCGTTCCACCCTGCGAAACGGTCGCCTGCGTCACACAGAATCGAAGTTCAAGTTTAAACTTCGGACTTGAAATGAAACGGGCGGTCTCGCGAGCTCACTCGCGCCACTCGCGCCACTCGCGCCACTCGCGCCACTCGCGCCACTCGCGCCACTCGCGCCACTCGCGCCACTCGCGCCACTCGCGCGCGCTGAAGCTTGCTTACGGGCTAGCGTCGAGGGCGCGGCGGTAGCGGTCGCGCCGCAGATCATCTTCTAGGATCTCGTAAGCTTCGGCGAGCACGTCCAAGATCAATTCCACGTCCTCCCGCAGGTCGACGGTCTCACCGGTCAAGATGTGGGCTGGGTCGAACTCGGCCTTCAGGCTCGTATAAGCGCGGCGGATGTCGTAGCTCGTCGCGCTGCGGGCGACACCGAGCAGCGCGAAGTAGTCGCCCTCCTCGCTGAGCGCTTTGCGCGAAAGGATACGAGCTCGCAACGCGGCGTGGTCGAGGTGGTCGGGCTTGGGAGCGGGGGCGCGACTGGCGTTGCGCGACGAGCGTCGCTCGCCGCTACCGAGCGCGAGCACTGACAACTCGACGAGCACGTACAGCACGGCGGCAAAATCTTTGTGTCCGACTCGGCGCAGCACTTCCGAGATCGCTTCTTCGCCGACCGAACGCACGACGTCGGCTTCGGCGTCCGCGATCGCGCATTCGCCGAGTAGCGCTTGATTCGTGCCCTTTTGGAGCAGCGCGGAGGCTCCTCCCAGCCGCCGCACGGCCTCTTCGGGCGCGACGGCCCGGCGCACGATCTCCACCAATACTTCAGCGCCGGTTGCGCCGCCGAACACCGCGGGCTCGGCTTGCAGGCGCGCCGGGGCGTCGCTCTCCAGACTGACTGCGCCGCGAGTGAGGAGCACGATGCGCGCCACCAGCCACTCGGCGTGTGCGCGCAGCACCGGCCAAAGGTCGTCTTGGCGCAGGTGGCCTTGGGCAATCAGCGCGGCCCCCGCGTGTCGGCCGAATTGCGGCAATTTACGGCCTATGCGCGCAGCGACATCCTCCGGCAAATCACCCCTTTGGGTTAGAAATTCCACCAGCGATTCTCCGTCGGCACCGGAGGCCGCGGTCACGAAGTCGCCGTCGCGGAACAAAACGCGCCGAATGCCGCTCGTATCCTCGAAAGCGAGTGCACCCGTGTAACGAGCGCGAACCACACGCGCGAAGGCACGCACTGCGTCGCCCGTGCCGAGTGAGGTCGGGATCTCGAGCTGCGGCGTTTCGCGGCGCGCTTCGGGTCGTGGTGCTGGCGCGACCGAATCGGAGTCGGGATCTTCGACCGCGTGTCGCGCGCCTGGCGGTGTCGTGGAGATCGACGCCCCCGGCTCCGACGGGGTGCGGACACTGGGCGGCAAATCGGAGATCGGTCCGTGCGCCGTCGCGCCGCCGAAGGTGTTCATCGGTCGGCTCGCGGGCGGTGGCTCTCTGTCGAAGCCTTGCCGCTCGGGCGTCTCGCTCTGCAGCGCGCGCGCGCCGGGTTGCGGCGGAGTTACCGGTGGTTCGGTGGCACGTGAAGACTGTGACTCGGGTTCGTCGGAAGGCGGTACGTCGCTCGCTGGCGCGACGGTTTCGCGTGCGTTGCTCGCTGGCGCCTCCGCTGCCGCAGCGACCGGTGCGCCGCTGCCCGAGCCCGCGCCGGTCGTCTTGGTGCCCGTGCGCGTGCCGGGATCGGCGTCGGAGCCGTTGTTCGTACCGGAAGAGCTATCCGCGTCGTCGTCGTCGTCATCGAAATCGAGCGGCTCATCGAGCGCGTCCAGCACGTCTGCCGGCAAAATGGCTTCCAGCTCGGCTTCGGGTGACAGGCGATCCGAAGGCGGCACGGACGAGTTGCGGACCGAAAGCACCCGACGCTCTGCTGTCGCAAGCAGCGACTCTAGTGCTGGACTCAGCTTGGCTTGCGGCAGCTCGTGGGCGCGAGGCGCGAGCGAATTGGCAGTCGCCGAAGGGGCGCTCGAGCGCGGGTGGCTATCCGGAGCATGCTCGAGAATGTGCGCGCTGACGATGCCGGGATCGGTCGCGGCGCGCGGGGAGCTCGGCAGCTCGTGACTGGGTGCGGAAGCACCGGGTGACGACGGAGTCTCCCCGCTCGATTCGTGCTTGCCGGCCTCGTAGCGGTACGGTCTGCGCGTTGCGGCGACCAACACCGGCGCGCGATTCGCGGGCGGCATGCGTGTGCCGTGCTCAGTGCGGCTGCTCGGTGCGCCAATCAGTGCCTCCACCTTGCGGAGCAGGATGTGCTCGTCGACTGGTCGCACGAAGACGCCGCTCGCTTCTTGCTGCAGCGCACCCGCTTGGTCGTCCACCGTGCGGCCAGGCTCACCCAAGAACAGCACGTCGATGCGGTTGCCCCCCGGCACTTCGCGGACGCGGCGAATCGTGTCGAGCGCGGCAGCAGCGTCGGCATCGCACAGGATCAACGAGGGGCGCTGTACCGAGACGCGACTCGCCAGGAGGCCGAGCGGAACGTCTACGACGGCGTAGCCTCGGCCGCGCAGGGTCGTCGTGAGGCGCTCGGCTTCCGCCGAGGCATCGCTCACGAAGATGAGCGTGCCACCTCCCTCGCTGTTCCCGGTGTCTCCACCGGCCTGAAGGTGGGGCGTCACTACGGTGAGAGTGTACGCGACGAGTCGAGTGCGCGGCTACTCGCGAGGTGGCTCGCGCGGCGCGGAATCTTGGTTTGCGCCGGTCCCGGACGCCGCCCCTCCGCCGCTGAGCCGAACCGCGATTCGTTCCCCGAGCGCCGGCCAATACCGTGCCGAGACCACCGCGGCCGTGACGAACGCCACGAGAAACCATTCGCCACCACTGAAGCCGAGCACCCACATCGACTAAAGCAACTGCTCGTCGCTCGCAAGTCGGGCTCGTGAGGTCGAGCGATCCGTGCCTGAAGAGGCTAATCTCCGGCCCGTGACAGTCAGCGAGCTCGACTGCGTGCTGGGTCTCGGCTCCAACCTTGGAGATCGCCTCGGATTTTTCCAGGCAGCGGCGCGCCTGCTGCGCCCGCACGGCGAGATCGCGTCAGTTTCGGCGCTGTACGAGACTTCGCCCGTGGGGCCGCCCCAGCCAGACTTTCTCAACGCGGCGTTGCGCTTTCGAACACCGCTCGCGCCGCTTTCGCTGCTCGAGCTGCAACTCGAGATCGAGCGAGCGTGCGGCCGGGAGCGGCTCGAGCGTTGGGGGCCGCGGACCCTCGACTTGGACCTGCTGTTCATCACCGAGCGGGTGGTCAATGTGCCCGGCTTGGTCGTGCCTCATCGCGAGCTGACGCGCCGCGCATTCGCGCTCTTGCCGCTGCTCGACGTAGTTCCGGACGCGCGCGATCCGCTGAGCGGTGAGAAGTACGTCGATCTCGCGTCGATGCTCGGCCGAACAGGCGTCCGGGAGGTGCCCCACAGCCGTGCAGGATGGCTGGAATGAAGGGCATTTCCGAACGGTAGACACTGGGACGGCGAGGTGGTACGAGCCGCGCGCGTCTCGCAAGTGCGCACTCAAATTTCGCCCGTGTTTCGGCCGTTTCGGGACGCGGGCTCGAGGTTAGACGAAGCATGCTTTTAGAACTCGTTGGAGCGACGGCTGCGTCCGCGCTGGAAGGCGTCTCGAACGCCATGGCTGGCGCTGTGCCGCTCGACTTCGATCGCACGGTGTTGGTTCAGATCGTCGTTTTCACGGTCTTGATTTTGGTGTTGAAGCCTCTGCTCTTCGATCCCGTCCTCAAAGTGTTCGCGCTGCGTGAAGAACGCACCGAGGGCGCCCGGGCGACTGCGCGTGAGCTTCAGGAAAAAGCGGGCGAGCTCCTGCAGCGCTACGAAAAGGAGCTCGAGCGCGTGCACCAGGTGGCCGCCGAGGAGCGCGAGCTGCTGCGCTCCGAGACCGGCAAGCTAGAAGCCGAGATTTTGCGTGAGGCCCGGGAAGTGACGACACGCGTCGTCGAAGAGGGCCGCCGCAAGATCGAGACCGAGGTGAACGCGATTCGCTTCGATTTAGGTAAGGAATCCGAGCGTGTGGCGCAGC
>DATHOI010000743.1:0-30548 GCA_035485095.1 Polyangiaceae bacterium
AGCGTGACCGACCGCTGCAACTTCCGCTGCCGCTATTGCATGCCGCGCGAGCATTTCGATCACGGCCACCGCTACCTGCCGCGCGCCGAGATCTTGAGCTTCGAGGAGATCGTGCGTGTGGTGAGCGCGCTCGTGCCGCTCGGGCTACGCAAAGTGCGACTGACGGGCGGAGAGCCGCTGCTCAGGCATGATCTGCATGAGCTCGTGGCCCGACTCGCGCGCTTGCCCGGGCTCGACATCGCGCTCACGACCAACGCCTCGCTATTGGCTAAACAAGCCCAAGCGCTGCGAGACGCGGGGCTCAGTCGCCTGACCGTGAGCTTGGATTCCGTGTCGCCTGACGTGTTCGCGCGCATGACCGACTCCGAGTTTCCGGTGAGCGGCGTGCTCGACGGCATCGCCGCAGCGCACGCGGCCGGCTTCGGGCCGATGAAAATCAACGCGGTCGTGCGGCGCGGCGTCAACGACCACACGCTAGTCGAGCTCGCGCGCCACTTCAAAGGCAGCGGGGACATCGTCCGCTTCATCGAATTCATGGATGTCGGACTGACCAACGGCTGGCGCATGGACCAAGTAGTGAGTGGTCGTGAGATCGTCGCGCGCATCTCCGCGGAGATGCCCATCGAGCCGACCAGCGCGAGCTATCGCGGTGAGGTCGCCAAGCGCTACCGCTACCTCGATAGCAGCGGAGAGATCGGCGTCATTACCAGCGTGACCCAGCCGTTTTGCGGTGATTGCACACGCCTTCGGCTGAGCGCGGATGGTCAGCTCTACGGCTGCTTGTTTGCGCGCGTCGGCACGGATCTACGCTCTGTCTTACGGGCCAGCGAGGACGACGCGCGACTGTCCGCGACGGTGCAGGATTTTTGGCGAGCGCGCGACGACCGCTACTCGGAGTTACGTGGCACGCGCAGTCTGCCGCGACTCGAGATGTCTTACCTGGGAGGCTAGCGCGCGATGACACGAGGCTTGGGGCTGGCAGCGCTCGTTTCGAGTTTCTTTTTTGGGTGCATGAATCGCGACGCGTCGCACGCGGTGACAGCTCAGCCGCCGCAGGGCGCGCTACTCGCTGCGACGCCCCCAACGCCTGCTGGGGGCGCCACGCCGAGCCAGGCGCAAACCCCAATCCCCCAACTAGCCAACGCCGACGTGAGCGACAGCGCAGCCGATGGTGCGCCGACCTCGCCCGGCACGCCGCCAGCGAGCCCGGAAGGCCCGCTCGCACTCGAAGTACCGGACTTTTCGCCTGCCGTGGTGCGCTTTCCGGGCGGTGGCGCAAAAGCGCCGGTGTTGGTCGTCACGCACGGCGCCGGTGGCACACCCGAAGCGCACTGCGAGCTGTGGTCTCGCATTTCGAAAGGCAAAGTCATCCTGCTCTGCGTGCGCGGTCGCGCCAGGAGCCCACTTCCGGCAGACGGCGACTACTATCCGGATCACCCGACGCTCGAGCGCGAGACCTTTGCGGCGTTGACCGCGCTCAGGGCGCGCTTCGCCGATCGCATCGCGGACGGGCCGGTATTTTACGCTGGTTTCTCGCAAGGCGCGACGATGGGCGCATTGATGCTGGTCGAGCACGCCCGCGAAGTGACGCGCCTAGTGCTGGTCGAAGGCGGCTTCTCGGATTGGAACGTGGCGCGCGCACGTGACTTCCGAGCGCGCGGCGGCGAGCGCGTGCTCTTCGTGTGCGGGCGCAAGGAGTGCGCAGAACCGGCCCGAAACGCCGCGCATTGGTTCAACGACGCGGGCGTCGCGGCGCAAGTCGAGTACGTCAAGGGCGCTGGGCACAGTCACGACGCCCGCGTCGAAGCGCGCATTGCCGCGCTCTATCCGTGGTTTACCGAGGGCGACGCGCGCTGGCAAAGCGACGCGCCAGCGCCTTAGCGCGCGTACAGCCAAACCACGGGCACGCCGTCGAACGTCCCGACATCGGCCGGCGCGTCGTGTCCGTAGTCGACCCACACTTGGTACTCGACGCGACGCATGTGCGGTTCGTGGTGGTAGAGCGCGAGACTCGAGCCGGCGATGGACAGCGTGCCGTGCAGGTCGTCCCGGATACGCCGGTCTTCACGCAGGATGTCCCAGCTTTGCAGCGCCGTGTCGTGTACGTAGACGTTCGCGTGTTGCGGCGCGTGCGCGTTGATGAAGCCTTGTTCGGCTCCCGTCGTGTAGCCCCAAAACGTGCGATTCAAGCCCAAATTTGCGGCGCCCGGCGCGCCGCCTACGAGCGGCGTGTAGAAGCTGAGCCCCCACGGGTGCGAATGCAGCATCATACACAGTGGGCCCAGCAACACGGAGCAGGCCAATGCAGGTGGCGCCAGCAACGCCCACTTCTCCTTCGGCACGAGCTCCGCGATACGACTCGACGCAAAGGCGAAGCCACGGCCCGCAAACAGACACAAGAAAGGGTAGGCGGTAATCCAATGCTTGGTGCCGCCGAAGATGGGCGTGTTATCGGACCACCAGGGCGCGTAACACATCAGCAAGCACAGGAGCCACAGGAGCGGCGTCGAGGCTTGGGCGTGGAGCGGAGCTCGTTTTTCAGGTTCCGTGTTGGCGTCGTGTCGCTGCTGCCAGACCCGAAATAGGCACAGCGCCGTCGTGACGAGACCCACGCCGAAGAGCGCTAGCGTGATGCCCGGCACGGTACCGAGCGTCATCACCCAGGCGTACAGGCGCGGCATGGGTGGCTTCCAGTACGTTCGGCCCAGAAACTCCATGTTGTAGTACTCGTGACCGAGGTGGAACGCGACGTAGTCCGCGATGCGACGCGCCGTGTCGTGCCAAATCCAAGGCCAGCCTACGTAGAAGACGAGCGGTGAAATCAGCGCCATCGCAAAAAATGCGCTGGGGACCGCGACGCGGCCGGCGCGCAGCTCGCGCACTGCGTGAGCGCCGCGCGTGAGCACGAAGTGCAGCACGAACGCACCCGGTAGCAGCCACGCGTTGTGCTTCGTGTCGAGCAGCAGACCGTACAACACACCGGTAGCAATCGCCCAGCCGAGCCCCGCCTCGAGCGAGCGCGCGTAGGCATACGTCGTGATCAACAACATCGTCATGACCGGCGTATCGAAACAAGCGAGGTGCGAGTGATAAAAGACGCGCGGCATGAACGCGAGTGAGAGCGCCGCGACGAGCCCGGCCAAGCGCCCCAGCTCGCGCCGGCCCCAGGCGTAAGTCACGACCACACCGAGCGCGCTCACGGCCATGCCTGGAAAGCGGTAGGCCGTGCCCTGCTCCCTGAAAACACGCACGGATTCGAACAAGTAACGGTGCGACAGCGCGAACAGCGACTTCATGAACGCGGGGTGCTCATGGTTCGCCGACCAATAACGGTCGACCGTTCCGGGCTCCAGCGCCGCCGAGAAATCCTTATGCAGGAGCTCGAACCAGCCCTCGTAGCTGCGTGCCGCTTGAAAGTAAAATCCCTCGTCACGCGCGTAGCCGAGGTCCTTCACCGTGGACAAGAGCAGCGCGACGTAGCCCAGCCAAAGCGCGACGCACAAGAGGTAGTCGAGACGGTCGAGCTTGCGAGATTCGGTCATCGGGTGTCCGCGTAGAAGCAAAACTGACGGTCACTCGGGTCGCTGCTGTGGACGTCGAACTCGACGTCCGCGGTCTGACCGGAGAAGCGCGCCGTGTCGATGTCGAACCCGTGCCAACCCCATTCGTCGTGGTGCACGTAGCTCTCCACCTCTTGGCCAGCGATGCGCGTGGTGAGCGTGATGGGCCCGTGCGTGCCGTCGCGCAGCAGAAAATAGGAGAGCCCGGCGTAGCCGTGGATTTCTCGACCAATCAGCACATTTTTGTACACGAGCCGCAGCGTGCCCGTGCCCCGCGGGTGAGCCCACAAGCAGCGTCGCGGTCGATATTCTTGATCGTCCAAAATGGTCACGCCGACGAAGAACTCTTCCCCGCCGCAATTGAAGCGTTCCCGCGGGAAGGCCAAGTGCCCGTGCAAGCCGCCCGTGCTGACGACGGCGTGCGCCGTGAATGGACAGACATTCGCGCCATCCATCACGTCTAAAAACGGAAGATGCGCGTGATCGACGAAGGAATAGAGGACCCGCGCGGGCGTCGGATTTTCACGCACCCGAATCTGAAAGCGACCGGACGCGTGGCTCTCATATACCGTCCAGCCTTCGAGCTCGTGGGCGGACGCGCCGAGCTCGTCGACCTCGATCGCGCGCGCATACGCGGACACATCGGCACGAGCTACGTCCGCAATCGGCATCAGCGCGTCGCCGAACGCTTGGCGCGCGAGCGGCTCGCTCCACTCGGGCGCCACGACCAAGAGGTCGGTCGGCCCTTTCAATTTCGCGATTTCGCCTCGTAGCGCCTGCCACTCGGCAATGCGCGGCGCGCGGTGCGCGTCATGGGCGAACGCAATCAACTCCGCGAGCCCGGCGATCGGCAAGAGTAACCAAAGGAAGCGGGCGCGGCCCATGAGCGCGCCGAGCCTGCCACATCGCGAGAAAAAGCGGTACGCTGCCCGAAAGCGCCCGCAGCTCGTTCGAACGCGGGGCCATCGCGAAGCCTGCCATGTCCAGAGTCAAAGAATACTTCCGCGAAGCCGCGCAAATCTTGGAGCAGATCGACGAAAGCGCGGTCGAGCGCGTGCTTGCCGAGCTGGTCGCCGTTCGCGCCCGCTCGGGTCGGCTGTTCGTGCTGGGCGTGGGCGGCAGCGCGGGCAACGCCTCCCATGCGGTCAACGACTTCCGCAAGATCTGCGGCATCGAAGCCTACACGCCGACCGACAACGTCTCCGAGCTCACCGCGCGCGTGAACGACGACGGTTGGGAATCGACGTTCGCCGCGTGGCTCGCTGTCAGCAAACTCTCGGACAAAGATCTGCTCTTGGTCTTTTCGGTGGGTGGCGGCAACCGCGAACAGAACGTCAGCCCCAATTTGGTCCGCGCGCTCGAATTCGGGCAACGCGTCGGCGCGCGCATCGCCGGCATCGTCGGTCGAGATGGCGGCTACACCGCGCGCGTCGCGCACGCGTGCGTGCTGATCCCGACCGTAAACCCCGCCGCGGTGACACCGCACAGCGAGGCATTTCAAGCCGTTATTTGGCACTTTTTGGTGTCGCACCCGGATCTGCAGCAGAACGGCATGAAGTGGGAGAGCCAAACCAAGTGAGCTCTCGCTGGACGAATGCTCGCTGCTTCGTCGTGGGCGGCGCAGGCTTCATCGGCAGTCACTTGGTCGAGCGTTTGCTCGAGGGCGGCGCCGTCGTCACCGTTTTCGACAACCTCTCCGTCGGCAAACGCGAGTTCTTGAGCCGCGCGCTCGAAGGCGCGTGCCAATTGGTGGAAGGCGACGCGCTCGACCTGCCGGCGCTCGAGCACGCCATGACGGAGCACGATCTCGTGTTCCACTTGGCGGCCAACCCGGAGGCGCGCTGGGGTTTAGAAAACCCGCGACTCGATCTGGAGCAAGGCACGATTTGCACTTGGAACGTGCTGGAGGCGATGCGCCGAACGGCGGCAAAAAGCCTGATTTTCGCCTCGTCGGGCACGGTCTACGGCGACACGCTCGCGCCCTGCGCCGAGACAGACTTGGGCTCACTTCCGATCTCGCTGTACGGCGCGAGCAAGTTCGCCTGCGAGGCGATGATCAGCGCGTACGTCGAATGCTTCGGGCTCAGCGCTTGGATCTACCGATTCGGCAACGTCGTGGGACCGCGCGGTACGCATGGCGCCGCATTGGACTTTCTGCACAAGCTAAAGAAGAACCCGGAGGAGCTCGAGGTGCTCGGCGACGGCCGGCAATCCAAGCCCTACGTGCACGTGAGTGATTGCGTGAGTGGAGTGCTGTTCGGCGTCGAGCATTCGAGCGAGCGCCTGAACATTCACAACATTGCGCCGCCCGACTTCACTTCCGTGCGCAGAATCGCAGAGCTGTGCATCGCCGCGTCACCCTACCCAGGCGCGCGCATCCGCTACACCGGTGGCGCGCGCGGCTGGCCGGGCGACATTCCGCACTCGCGTCTCGACTCGGAGAAACTGGCCGCACTCGGCTACCGCGTGACGCACTCCAGCGACGAAGCCGTGGCCGCCGCCGTGCGCGCACTCGGTCGGGAAGTTTTCGGCTGATGCAGGCCGTGATTCTCGCCGGGGGCCTCGCGACTCGCCTCGGCGAGCGCACGCGCGGTCTGCCGAAAGCGCTGCTACCGATCGCGGGGCGGCCATTCCTGGCCTGGCAACTAGAGGCTCTCGCGCGCTCGGGGTTCTCGGAGGTCGTGCTGTGTATCAGCCATTTGGGCCAGCAGATCCGAGATTTTTTGGGGGACGGCGCGTCGTTTGCCCTCACTGTGGCCTACTCGGAGGACGGTCCGCGTCTGCTCGGCACGGGCGGCGCGCTGCGGCGCGCGCTCGGGCTGCTCGCGCCGCGCTTCCTGGTCACGTACGGGGACAGCTACTTGCCGTTCGACTATTCCGCGCCGCTCCGCGATCTCGAGGCGCACCCAGAAGCGTTGGGCACGATGAGCGTGTTCGAGAATGCGGGCGCGTGGGACAAGAGCAACAGCGAGGTGCGCGGAGAAGTCGTCGTTCGCTATGAAAAGGACGGACACGACGCGGCGCTTCGCTACATCGACTACGGAGCCATCGCGCTCTGTCGCGAGGTCATCGCCGAGCACCCGCCGGAATCCGCTTTTGGCCTAGACCATGTGCAGAGTGCGCTGTCCCGGCGCGGGAAGCTGCGCGCCTTCAGCGCGCAAAAACGCTTCTACGAGATCGGATCGGAAGCGGGTATCCGCGATCTGGAAGCGCTGCTCTCGACGCCCTAAAACGTCTCCGATTGCTCGTGCGACGCCCATTTTTAGCACAAAAGGCATGGTAGCGTCGCGCGCGATGTCTGGCAGACAAGAGCGCCGTTTCTTGCGCGACGACGGGTTTCGGGCCCGCCCCGAAGAACGCCGCCTCGAGCGCGCGTGCCAAGTCATCGCGCTCCTCGTCAGCGTGGCTTTTGCAGCGGGTGCGTTTTGGGAGCTCGGGGACTCTTTCAGCGCGGGGCACTACGCGGCTTCCTCTGCCGTTTGCACGGGCGCGGAGAACATGTGGCAGTGGGGCATCCTCGCGCCGGTGGCGCATCACACGCTGCGCCCACCTGTCCCCAGCGAGTACTACTGTCATCACCCGTTTGGCATATTTTGGGTCACGGCGCTCTTCATGAAGGTGCTCGGACACCACGCTTGGGCGTGTCGCTTGCCCGCCGCAATCCAAAGCGCGCTCACGCCCGCCGCGCTGTACCTAGCAGCGCGCGCGCTGTGGGGCCCCATCGCCGGCGTCGTGGCCGCCGCAAGCTACGCGGTCGTGCCGATCGCGCTCAGCTTCGCGGACATGAATGCGCTGGAGGTCCCCGTCATTTTCGCGACGGTCGTCGCTATTTGGGGCTACGCACGCTTTCGCCAGACGTATGCGAGACGCTTCCTAGCGCTCGGCCTGGGCGGCCTGGTGTACGCGGTCTGTTGCGACTGGGCCGCCGTCATCTTCGCAGCGGTCATGCTCGGCGCGGTGTTCGGTAGTGTGTTCTTACTCCGGCGTTGGACTCTCATCGCCGACCGGCGCCGCATCGCCGGCTTCTGGGGTTTGGCGGTCGCGCTGTGCGCGATCACGATCGCAGCGCACCTGTACACGTTCCAACATTTCGGCCAATTGAACGAGCTCTTCGCGCAGGGCACGTTGCGCTCGGCGGGCGTCGAGCAACCGCTCAGCCACGTGCTCTTTGCGCGCAAATTTTGGATCGAGGTGTCGTTCACGGAGCTCGCGATCGCGCTCGGCAAGCTTGCGCTGCCAGTGCTCGCGCTGCGTGTCGTACTGCGCCGTTCGGAGCTAGAGGCGCTGCCGCTCGCCGTCTTCGCTATGGCGCTCGTGCAGTACGTCGTGTTCAAGCAGGGCGCCGACATCCATATTTTTTGGCCCTTCTACTTCGCGGAATACTTCGCGCTCGCGTTCGCCGGCCTCGTTCAAAGTGCGCTCGAGCTACTGCAGCGAGTGACCCGGAGGTTCCCGAAAATCGCGGGTATTTGGCCTAACTATGCGTGTTTGGGACTGGGCCTGCTGGTCCCGTTCGCGATTTTACCCGATGGCCTCCGAGCATTGCACTACGGGCACCGCTCCGGCGGGCGTTTCAACGAAAACGGGCACCCCACCAAACCAGACAAAGAGAAGGTCGCGGTGCTCGAGTGGCTCACGCGGCGGATGGCCCCGAACACCGGTGTCACGCTGCACCCCGGTATGCGCCAATCCTTGTGGGTGGATTGGACGATGCGGAGGCCAGCGGCGACCGTCAGCCACCCGCCCGCGACTCCCGCAACGGGACAAGACCGTTACTACGTCGCCGACATGCGCTTCATGACCGCAACCGAGCAAGAGGCCTTGGTTCAGAATTTCTCGGTCACGGCGCTGGACACCTTTCTGACCGTCGATCGCGCGGCACCGAAGGGCGAATTTCAAGTGCTCGACGTGCAGCGTTACGAGCCCTCTTGGCTAGAGAAGTATTGGGTCTCGAGCACGTACGCCTTGCGGCGTGTCGTACCCAATCCGTTCGTCACTTGGGAACTGCGTGACCGCTTCGAGCTCAGCCCCAATGATCCTCCGGCGATTGCGCCTGTTTCGTTCGAGGAAATGCGGATCGCCCACAACATCGCCGTTGCACGCGGTGATGAAGCGGAGGCCGCCCGGTCGTTGACAGCACTCCTCGCCGGCTGCGATCGCGGTGCGAGCCGCACCTTTGCGGACGGAGACCAGCTCCTCGGCTCACGTCTCGAGCGCGGGGCGTCGCTCGTCTACAGCGTGTACTTCCTCGCGGCGGGCCCGGACGCGAATGAGCCCGCGTTGGTCATGCACTCGATCGTCGAAGCCGCGCCCACGGGCTCCCTGGTCGGCAAAGACACGGCCGTGGCGGAGGTGGGCGTGCCGTTCGGCATTCCCACGAGTCGCTGGAAGCGCGGCTACGTGTACGTCTCGTCGACCGAAATCATCCGTCGCATCGGCCGCGAGCGTTGGTACGGCTCATTTCACTCCGCACGCGAGAGCGGTAGCCCAAGCTCCAACGCAACATTTTCGATGCTGACGCTCGAATAGCGTCCGCTCTTCAGCTGCGCGAGCGGTTGCGCCAGGCCGTATTGAATTCTTCGATCGTGCTCTCGGTGCGCGGATTCCACAGCATCTTGCGCAAGATCGGCGGAGGCACGGTGACGATGTGCGCGCCGTCTTGCAAGGCCTCGTTTACGTCCATCAAGTGGCGAATCGAACCGATGATGATCTGGCTCGCTAGCGATTCACGATCGAGGATCGCCCGAGTTTCACGAACGATCGGCCGAGCGTCATAGCCCATGTCCCGGATTCGGCCGCTGAACAGGCTGACGTAAGTCGCGCCGGCCAGCGCGGCCAGGTACGCCTGATTGAAGTTCATCATGCACGTCATGTTCGTGCTCACGCCGCGCTTCGCGAGTTGATGCAGGACCTTGAGACCAGTCTCGGAGAACGGCACCTTGATGCAAACGCGCTCCGGATCCCAGGAGTGGTACGTCGCGGCCTCGGCCAGCATTTCGGTTTCGGTCTCGTGCACGAGCTCCACCGAGACGGACCCGCGTGACGCCTTGATCACCTCGCGAATGCGTGGCTCGAGATCTTGGCCACCCGCCTCGCGCGACAAGATGAGCGGATTGGTGGTGATGCCCGAGACGATGCCCCACGAAAAAATTTCGCGCGCTTCGGCGGCATCAGAGCTATCCAAAAAAAGCACTCGTGGCTCCTCGGGCAAATTGGGGGGCTGGCGCTCAGGCGCGGGCCGCTAGGCACTCAAACATAACGCATTCCGCGGCTAGGCTCGGACAATGGCCTGACACAGCTCGTCGAAGCGAGCCGCCACGAGGTCCGGGCTGACGCTCGGGCCACCACGCAATGGGCAAATTTCGCAGCGATTCGTCGGGAAAACGAGGGCGGCGCGCACATTCGCAGCCCGCGCCGCCTGCACGTCCGCGGCCGAATCACCGATCATCCAGCTGAGCGCGCGGTCGAAGCGCGCGCGCGCCATGGCTTGCAGCAAGAGCCCGGGCTTTGGCTTGCGGCACGCACAATCACCCACCCATTGCGGATCGCCACCCGGCCCGCCCACGGGGTGGTGCAGGCACACCTCCACGACGCTGATCTCGATCCCAGACGCCCGCAGAGTGTCGACCAGCGCGCGATTGGTGCGCTCCACGGCAAGCGCCGAATATTGCCCCTTGGCCGGCCCAGGTTGATTGCTCGCGATCGCAAAACCGTAGCCGGCCGCGGACAGCACACGCAAGCCCTCGACGACACCCGGGAGGAGCCGCACCTGATCGGGGTGGAACGCGACCGACACCGTGCCGGTCTCTTCATCCCGCACCACGTCGATCAACGTGCCATCGCGATCGAGAATGACGCCTGGCGTGAGCGCTGCGTTGGCGTTCATCGCTTGCCGCCTGCCACGGTCTCCCACGCGTCATACGTTTCACCGCGCCGCGTGCCGACGCGCAGCGTGCTGGCCAAGCGAATGAAGGTCCACACCGTGCCGGAGACCTTGCGCAGCTTGGAAGCGCCAACGCGCTCCTGATAGTCGATAGGGATCTCGACCACGTGGTAGCCGGAGCGCGCGGGCCAGAGCACCGTGTCGATGGGCAATGCGTCGCCTTCGCCGTCGAACGAAAAAGCACGAATCACGGACGAGCGGTAGCCGCGCATGCCGCTGTGCAGGTCCGCGACGGGCATGCCATTGAGCAATTGTGCCAAGAGCACGAATGTCTTGTTCGCCAGGTAGTTCGGCAGCGGCATTGCGGCAGGCCGCGTGCGCACGCGCGCCGCGTTCACTACGTCGACGCCGCTTTCCAAAATCCTGAGAATGTCGACGATCACCGGCGGCGGGTAGGTGAAATCGCAGTCGAGGTAGATCAGAGCGTCGCTCTGCTTGGCGGCTTCGTACATCAGAAGCTCCATCGCCGGACCGTGGCCACGCGGCGGCAGCTGACGAAGCACGCGCGCGCCCATGCGCTCGGCAATGACCGGAGTCTGGTCTTTGAGCGAGCTGTCGACGCACAAGATCTGGGCGTCCGGCGCGTACTTGCGAATCTCGTCGATCATGCGCGCCACGCTGGGCTCTTCATCCATGGTCAGCATGCCGACCGTGAGCGAGAGCCGCCCAGCGCGAGGCTTCTTGCGCGCCACGAGCACATTCTGAAAAGCGAGTAGCCGCGGGAGCAAGCGCGCGACCGCGACTTCGAACGGGCGAACAGCCGCGAGGTAGGCCTGATAGACGCTCAGATCGCCGGTACCAATCTGCTCGCCATGGCGCGCGCTGACGAAGAAATCGTCGCCCAACAGGCGCAGTGAACGGAGCAGCATCGGATTGACTCCGACTTCGAGCAACTCGAGCCCCGAGCGCTCGACCATGCGCAACGCTTCCTCGCGGGAAAACAAGCGTGGGGAGCCACCCGTCGAGGTGACGTAGCCTGCTTCGGGTCGATCCGCGTGCAGGCGCACGGGCCACGCCTCCCGGTTCGTGAGCGAGACCAAGAGGCGGCCCTCGTCCCCGACGAACTGCGCATAGAATTCGAGCAAGCCCTCGGGGTCGCGCGCGCGCTCGAACAAGTCTGCGGCGATCACCAGATCGAATTTGCGGTCACCGAGCGCGGCAGCAACACCCGCGCGGTCTTCGGGGTCGAGCGGAAAGACTTCGTCGAGAGCGCGGCCAGCTCGCGCGGCGAGATCGGCATTGCCTTCGATACCGGTCACCCAGGAACCCGTGCGCCGCGCGACCATGCCGTGAACTCCGGCGGCACAACCCACGTCGAGCACGCCTCGCGGGCGGCCGATCAGCGCGGCCAATGCGGCATTCAGTCGTTCAGAAGGCTCTTGGTGGGGCATGGGCGAGATCGGTTCAGTGCGACGCGGAGGCGGACGCTAGCGCGATCGACCACGTCAGTCGACCATGCGCTATGCTGCTCGAGAAATGCACCGCGAGGCCGGATTTCCACTGGATTATGGGTCGACGGGCTATGCTTATTTGGAGCGCCCGAACAGCGTATTGATCGCGTTGCTCGAGCGCCACGTGCTCGCTGAACAGCCAGCGGCTCGTATCTTGGACGTGGGCTGCGGCGCAGGCGCCAACGCACGGCGCATCTCCGAGGTCGCTCCCGAGGCGCAAGTGTGCGGCGTCGAACCCAACGCGCGCGCGGCACAGCTGGCGCGCGCCGTGTGCGGTGAGGTCTTCGAAGGCACGCTCACGGCATGGGCGGAGAACGCCTCGGATGCGCGCTTCGACGCTGTACTGCTCTCGGACGTGCTCGAGCACATCGCGGACCCGCTCGGCTTTCTCCGCCAGCTATCCGCTCTGACGAGCCTCCGTGGCGCGACGTTCTTGATCTCGGTGCCAAACTACGGCGTCTGGTACAACCGCATGCGGACGCTGGCCGGGCGCTTCGAGTACAGCTGGTCGGGTCTGTATGATCGCACGCACCTGCGGTTTTTCACGCGCCGCTCGCTTCGTACGCTGCTCGGCTATGCAGGCTTCGAGCTGCTGGCCGATGACTGCACGCCGTCGCTCGTGCAGTCCGCAGCCCCTATTTTGCGCCGTTTTTTCGAGCGCGACGTCGCGGAGGGCAAACACCTGACGCTGGGGACGTCGCGAGCCTTCGGCGTCTACGAGCAATTCGTCGAGCCATTCGAACAGCGCGTGTGCAGGCTGTGGCCGGAGCTACTCGGCTTTCAAATCGTGTGCGTCGCGAAGTGTACTTGATTAGAGCTCAATGCGCCTCGAGCGCCGCCAGCGAAAGCCAATAAGCGACGACCCCCCACAGAACCACGGCTAGGCCGAGGAGCGCGAGCGCCGAGCGAATCAAGCGAGCCCGCGCGAGCTCTGGCGGCGTGCGCACCTCGACGAGGCTCAAGAGCCACGCCACGCTCTCTTCCGCTGCCAAGCGCAGCTCATTGGCTGAGCTCGACGGCACGAGGTCGACGGACAACGCGTCGTTCGTTCCGAAGGCGGCACGCACCAAACCGAGTTGCTCGGGCGCGCCTGGCGGCTTCTGAGGCAGCGCGTCGAACTGCTCCCAAGCTTGCGCCGGAGACCGCGCCGCGGAGTCGATCGTCGAATCGACGGCTTCGAGCGCGCACAGCGCAAAAAAGGCGGCTTCCCGCAGCAGTCCGAGCGCCACGGTCTGTGTTTCCGGATCACGCAGCTCGCGCGCGACGCGAAAACGCGACTGCGCCGCAACGACCCACGGCTTCATGCGCGCCCGCGCCTCCGCCGAAAGCCGAGAGGCGCGACTCGACGCGCTGAGGAGCATGACGGGCTCCAGCCAAGCGAGCGCAACCGACTGTGACGACTCGGCCGCCATCACCGACCTCGATGTAAGTTAGCGACGATCTTCGCGCCATCTAGATCGAAGCGAAAGCGCAATGGCCGAAGACCCCGCGCGCTCAGCGTTTCGAGCACGCGACGCTTGTCCGCCGGACGCGCGTAGAGCATGAAAAAACCGCCGCCGCCGGCGCCGATCAATTTGCCGCCAATCGCGCCCGCGTTGCGCGCGGCTTCATAGTACTCATCCAGCTGGGGATCGGTCATTTTGCTCGCGAGCTTGCGCTTGTTTTGCCAATGCTCGTGCAAGAGCTCGCCAAAGAGATCGGTATTGCCCTTGACCAGCAAGTCATAGACTTCCCGGCCGAGCTCTTTGATGCGGTGCATGCCCTCGACCGTCGCTGCATCGTTCTGCTTGACGCGCTCACCTTGCTCGCTGAGCACGGATTTCGCGGGCCGCTCGATGCCCGTGTACATGATGAGCAGGTTGTTCTGCAGCTCGTCGAGCACCTCGTCGCGCACGGGAACGGGCTCCACGTGCACGGTGCCGTCGCGCTCGATATTGAGCGCCGTGACGTTGCCGAACGCCGCAATGTACTGGTCCTGCTTGCCAACCGGCTCACCGAGCCGCTCCATCTCGAGCGTGCAGGCGTCTTCCGCGAGACGCTGCGAAGACACGAAATTGCGTTTGTATGTGTAGAGCGCGTTGAGCAGCGCGACCGTGAAGCTGCTCGACGAACCGAGCCCGCTATTCGAGGGTAAATCTGCCACGCTCGTCAGCTCGATGCCGCGATCGATGCCTGCCATGCGCAGGGCCTCGCGGAAGATCGGGTGCCGAATGGACGCCACGTCGGGCGTTATTTCCGTCTCCGAATAGGCCAGGCGAATGCTGTCGTAGAAGCGGCGGTTGGCCGTGACGTACACGTATTGATCGATGGCCGCGCTGACGACGAAGCCGCCGTAGCGCTGATAGTAGCTCGGTAGATCCGTGCCCCCGCCACCGAGCGAAAAACGAACTGGAGCGCGCGAGACGATCACCTACATTCTCCAGCCATTCGCATACCATACTCGGGAGAGGGTATGCTCCGCATCAGCTCACCATGAAGCAGGATTTCCGCCCAGAAGACATCGCCACGGCGCTGCGCTGGCTGATCAGTTTCGATGCCGTCCTGGGTTTTTCCGCGTTCACGCTGCTGTTGCTGACGCTCGCCGCGCTACGACCCGCACGCGACCGCGTCGAGTCGACGCGCGATCGGATCTTGCCGCTCGGCTGCGCGCTGCTCCTTGCGGGAGTCGTAGCGCGAGCGCTGCTCGGGCTCGAGCTGCTGCCGCCCGAGCTCGCGGCACCCGCGCTGCGCGGCGGGCAGCCAGCGCGCGGCTGGGCTCCGCTGATCATCGGGCTGCTCGTCTCGGCCGGCGTCGCGGCGCTGCTCGTGCAACCGATCCAGCGCGGCGCGTCTCGCATTCCGGAGCGCTTTCAGCGTGTCGCGAGGAACGCTGCGCTCGCGATTAGTGCGCTGTGGTGCGGTATTTCCTTTCAACAAGTACTCGAAGTCAGCCGTTGTCTCGAACGCCTACCGGATTCACTCACGCCGAGCTTCGCGCCGGCATTGTTGGTCGAGGTACCACTCGGGCTGCTCGCTCTCGCGGGCGGCCTCCGCGTGCTGCGCGCGCGTGTGCCGGTCTGGGCGCGCATGTCAGCCGAAGCGTTGCTCGTGCCTGCTGCGTACTTGATCGGGCTTTCGATCATTTACATGTCGATCGCGCTAGTCGACCTCGACATTTGGCCAGGCTTCAAGCCCGCCGCATTTTTCTCGGCCGCCGTGTTCGCGTTGCCCGTCGCTCTAATACCGGGCGCATATCGCGCGCGCGGCTTCGGCATCGTGATGGGCGTCTTTCTGCTCATCGCCTTCGGGGATCTGATTTATTTGCGCTATTTCGGCAACATTTTGCCAGTTTTAGCGATCAGCAGTGGCGGGCAGATCTGGGACGTCCGGGACATCATCATCAAGTACACGTTGCGTCGCGACGCGGTGCTGTTGCCGGCCCTCATCGCGAGCGTCGCTCTGCCGTTCTTGTGGCCGAAGACGCCCAAGGCTGACGCACCCATCGCCCTGCGCGGCGCGCTCGATTTCTTGCTCGTGTGCTCGTGCATCGTGTTCATCTTGCCCATCCCCGGCATCGTGCAGGGCTGGATGGACAGCGACCGCTCCTGGCGCGTGCTCAACGGCACGGACGCGGTACAGGACTCTGGCATCGTGGTTGCGCACATCAAGGAAGTCGCGCGCTCGATTCGCGACGCACGCCAGCACAGCAGCATCACGCCCGATGAATTCGCGAAGGTTCAGCACTACCACCAAGAACGCGCGAAAGAAGTCACGAGCGATCCGGATTTCGGCATCGCGCGCGGCACGAATCTGCTGATTTTGCAGGTCGAAGCCATGCAAAAGTGGGTCATCGGTACGCGCGACAAGGGCCAAGAGCTGACGCCGTTCCTGAACCGGCTGCGCGACCGCGCGTGGTGGTTCGATCACCTGTACGACGAAACGGGCGACTCCTCGACCTCGGATTGCGAGTACATGGTGCTCAATTCGCAATTTCCGATCCCGCAGGGCTCGGTCGCCTTTCGACGCGACAACAACCACTTCGTCACCCTCCTGCAAGCCTTCAAAGAGGCGGGGTACACGACGTTCGCGGGCCATGCGTACGCGGCGGGCATGTGGAACCGCGCTGTACTTTATCCGAAGTACGGCTACGACCAGACCGCGTTTCGCGACGAAATCGGAGACGGGCCCAAGCTCGGCTGGGGTATCGGGGACAAATTGTTCTTCGAACGCGTGTTGCCGCGCATTCAAAAGCTCAAGCAGCCGTTCCTAAGCGTGCTCATCACACTCACCTCGCACGGCCCCTTTCAATACGTGCCGGTGAACGAGCACAAGCTGCAATTGGGCGCGATCGATCGCAGTGATTTCGGGGGCTACCTGCACTCGATGCGCTACAACGACGAGGCTATCGAGCAGCTCTTCGCTGAGCTCTCCAGCGCGGGCTTGCTCGACAACCTGACGATCGTGATCTACGGCGACCACGATTCGCGCATGAAGTTCCCCGCCTACGTCGAGACCGATACGGACCTGCCGCCGGACACGCAACGTCGGCTGTCCATCCGCGACTACACGACCAAGCAGATCCCGCTCTTGGTGGTGCTACCGGAGCGGTTACACGCGGCGCCACGCGTCGTGCACACGATCGGGGGCCAAGTAGACATCGGAGCCACTCTCCTGCATTTGTTCGGCGTGAAGCGTCCCGGTTCGTTCATCGGGCAATCCCTGCTCCCGGAACATACCGGACATGCCTCGCGCATCGACGGCTCGGGGGTTGACGGACAAAGGATCTACATCGCCCCGGGCGGTGGCCGCTGCGAGTCATTCCCCGATTTCCGACGCCTGGACAAGAGCGAGTGCGGCGACTTGAGCAAGAAGGTCCAAGAAGAGCTCAACATGAGCTGGGACGTAACGTTGCTCGATTTGGCCTCGAAGCTCGCCGGCAAGGAGCCCGAGAAGGCAGCCGCCAAACGCTAGCTCGCGCGCTAGAGCCCAGCTTCCGTCGTGCTTTTCTTGCGCTCGTACAGGTCGAAGTCCTCGATGCGCTTCACGTTCTCGTAGTCTGCTTCCATCAGATGCGAGAGCTCGGGGAACCCTGCCAGCTCGTCATGTGAATCGAGCAGGTGGCCCGTGACCGCGGGAAAGACGTCATTGTGCTGTACGATGATCAGTGCGGGCGGGTGCTTGTGCAGGTCGCGAAGCAGTTCCGCGCGTGCGTAGCCCTTTTGCCATTCGGTGCGCTGCGCCACGTCATAAATGAAGCGGCTCGAAGGCGACCGCTCAGCGAGCCAGTAGATGGCCGGTTCGAAACCCCAGACGAAGATCGGGTCCGCGCTGCTCGTGCGTGAACGCACCTCGAGCGCCACATCGCGATCGGCGCTCAGATTGTAGTCAGCAACGTACGAGCATTCGCGATCCAGCGCTTCACGCGAAGTGTAGGGCGGAATGCGCAGCGCGTACTCCAAACGCAGCCACGCTCGCTCCCGGAAATATTGCGGCAGATCGCGCGTGGCCGCTCGCATATCGGTGGCAATGACGACGAACGACGCGAAAGCGAGCACGCCTCCGAGCCCGCCCGTCGCGCAACGCCGCCACAGCTTGTACAGCCCGAGCCCCGCCAAAAAACCGATCAGCTGCAGCGTTGCCGCATAGTGATAGGGGAAGAATTTGCCTTGCATCGCCACACCGGCAAGTTGCATGGCGATCACGCCCAGCACCAAGAACGACCCCTCGCGTTCGCGGCTGTGGAGCGGCGTAATCGCGGCCATGGCCAACACACCCGCCCCGGCCAGCGCAGAGAACTTGAAGAAGGCTTCTTCGAGCGCGTAGTACAGCATGGTCGCGGCTTGCCGACCCTCCCAGCCGAGCGTGGTGTAGCCGGGTGTGAATTCAGCCAGCGTCCAGTGCAGCGCGGGCCAGGCGCCGCGGAGCATGAACCACGCCGCGCACAGGGCGATTGGTACTAGCGCGGACGTGCCAATCGCGAGCAACGTGTAGAGCGCCCGTTCATTGGAGCCAGAGCGTTGCTGTTCGCGCGTAGCGAGGTACGCCGCGCACACGATCGCGCCGCCACCGAGCGGCGGCTTGAACAGGAACGCGAGCCCGAAGAGAGCGCCGACCCCAAACCAGATCCAAAGCCGGCGTCGCGCGGGCACTGGGGACGTCGTCAAAACCAATGCTGCCGTCGTCAGGTAACCGCCGAACACCTCGGGCTGCCCGGTGTGCCAAAATTCGAGCTCGGCCAAGAGCAGCGCGGCGACCGCGCCACCGATCAGACCAACCACGCGACGCTCGAAGAACGTCTCGGCCAGGCGCATGAAGCCGAACACCGAGGCGATCAGGCCCGCTACCTCGACGATACGAATCGAAACCATCGCGCGCCCGAAGAGCCCCTGCGCGAGCGCGTAGACCAAGAAGATGCCGGGCGGCTTGAAGTCCCAAAGGTCCTTGTACGGCATCTTGCCGTGCAGCACGCCGTCGCCGACCACGGCGTAGATGCCCTGATCTCGCCCATACGAGAAGGTCAGGATTTGAACGCAACAGAACGCGATCACGATCCACGCGGCCCACGACAGCCAAGCGTCGGGGTCGCGCACGTGCAGACGCGGCACGACCTCAGCAGAGGGTGGACGAACCGAGGACGTGCCCATGGCGGGCACACGCTAACCAACGCAGGGAGAGGAAGGCTAGAGCCCCTGCAGATTTGGGCGAGCTTCTTCGGATAGAACGGGCTGGCTGCGACGAGTTTGCGGGCTATCCTCCACCCGCAATTTGGCGATTATTCGCTGGAAATGCTCGATCGGCTGGGCGCCCTCGACAGCGTAGCGTTGATCGAAAATGAATAGCGGCACGCCGCCGACCCCATACGCGCTCGCGAGTCGGAGGTCGTTCTGGACTTCTTCTTTGCCCTCACCAGCCGCGATTCGGTCGCACAGCTCCGCGCTGTCGAGCGCTACATTTTCACGCCCGAGCAGGGCAACGATTTCGGAGAGCTCACACAAGCTCACGCCCTGCTCGAAGTAGCCTCGGAACAGAGCCTCGACCGTCGCCTCGCCGACTTGCCGCACACTTGCAAAGTGCACGACGCGATGAGCGAGCTCGGTGTTGGGGGCACGCTCCTGTTTCGCGAAATCGAACGCGATCCCTTCACGTCGCCCGAGCTCGGTAAGACGTTCGAAGAGTGCGTGCACGCGCTCCTTGCCACCGAACTTGCGTTCGAAGAACGACTCCGCCAGTGCGCCTTCAGCGGGCAGACCGGGCTGCAATTGAAATGCGCGAAAGCGCAGTCGCGCATTCACGCTCGCCGAAGTGAGAGCGCGCTCCAGCCGGCGTTTGCCGATGAAGCACCACGGACACGCCAGATCCGAAAATATTTCGATGTTCATATTGCGAGTGGTCCAACTATGCTCCTCGTTCGTCGAGCGTCGAGCCCCTCGGAAACGACGTCCTAGCCGTCGCTATTCCCCGCTTTTCCTGGCGCCGTGCTCACTCGACGAAGCACGAGCTTTCCACGACAATTCGCGGATTCGTCGCGTGGCGGTGCGACACATCAGCGCACGCGAAAGCTCGGGCTGAGTACACAAACGATCATGCGCTGATCGCGTTCCACCGCGCGCGCTGGGAACGCCACGATAGCGCGTGGCACAACCTCGATCAGGTTGTGGCCAAAGGAAACACCCGTCGAAAATTTCGTGGAACGCGCGTGGCGCAATGCTCTCGCGTTCGTTGCACTGCCTCGACGCTCACGTTTCAACCATGTTGCGAACGTTGTGGGCAGTAAGTCGATCGCGTCACATCTTCGGGGAGCGCCCAATTCCGCCTTCACAAATCGCTCGGCTGGAGTTACTGCTTAGGGTGCGCTGAGGGGCCGGCAAGGAATCAGTAATGCAATCCGTCAAAGGTATGGTTCAGGTCTCGGGAGCTACGTTCCGGATCGTGCGCGTCGCGCGCGGCCACTACGACGTCGTGCGCATCCTCGACGACACGCGCGTCGGGTCGTTTTGGAGCGAGCCGCTGTTCAAGGTCTCGGAAGGTCCGCATCAAGAGCTACTTCGCGAAGTGGCTCGCTGCGCCATTCAAGGCGGCAAGACCAGCTGGCTCGGTCGCCTCGCGCTCCCGTTCTGAGCTCACCCGCGCGACCCACTACGGCGCGCTGCAAGCACCAGCAAGGCGACGCGAAGGCCTGACTATCGGCCAGGCAAATTGCGCCAACGAGCCCAACGCGCGCAATTTCGCTTGACCGCCCGCACGCCTCTCACTTGGATGGCGTCCGTTCGCGCCCCTAGCTCAGCTGGATAGAGCATCGGACTTCGAATCCGAGGGTCGTAGGTTCGAATCCTACGGGGCGCGCCCAACGCCTTTTCGACGCATTTCAGCAAGCAGCGCGAACGGTTTCTTCAATTCGAACGACACTTTACGACCAGTCAGGGTCGGGTTCGAAAGTAGCTTTTCGAGCAGCGCTCGCTTTCCGGCACCGGATTGCGAAAGCCACATCGCTTTCGCGGTTTTCGCGAGTTCTAAAGCGCGCTGTGCCGTGACGAGCCAAGCGTCGTCGAGCTCCTCGTTCGCGCCCTCGACGTTCTTGGCAGCCTCGGCGCGCTGGACGCGAAGGCGTGCGAGTTGCCGCCGATAGCCGTCGTCGTCGAGCAAGCCGCGTGAGCGGTCGTCGTAGAGCTGGTCCTCACGGCGCTCCAGACTTTCGAGCTCCTTTTGAAACTGAGCGGCTTCCTTGCGGCGAGTCGCCTTCACCGCTTCGGTACCCTCGTTCAAAATCGCGGTGATTTGTTCGGCAAAGAAGACATCGATCGCGACCGCCTCAACGGCCGTCGAGAGCTCGTTGAAAACATCCTTCTCGGGCACATAAACGAGTGTCGGATGCATCTTCTTGCCATTGGTGCACCGCAGGTAGCGAAACTCTTGCCCGGTTTTCTTGGTCTTTCGCTCGAAGGTGATTGAGCATCCGCATTCGCCGCAGTGCAGCAAACCGGCCAGAGGCGCGGCGCTATTGTCAGCGCGCAGCGGCGCGGGCACGCCGTTGAACGTCCTCTGCAAGGCTTCCCATTCCCTCAGGCTGAAGAGCGGTTCGTGCTTGCCGGGGTATACCTTCCCGGACCACTCGAACTCGCCCACGTAGAACCGGGATTTCAGGATGTGTTCGACGCGGGCGACGCGGCCCGGACCCTCAAAGCGGGCGCGGTGATACTCGGGGACCAGCTCTTCCTCGAGGACGGTCTCCGCGATGACGGCGAGCGACGCCCCCGCGAGACGCAACTCTTTCATCCGATGACCGAGTTTGGTTCCCCACTCGGTGAGCACGATCGTGCCGCCACGATCTCGGACTTGCCCGTCCGGACCGACACTCTTCTTGTTTTGGTACAAGAATTTTGGTCGACCGGGGTACCAGCCATCGTCAGCCTTGTGGCGCATGGATTCGCGAGCACGTCGACGCTGGTCGCGCGAATAGCTCTTCGATGTGAGGGCCCCGAGGTCTTGCACGGTCCATTCACTGTCGGGGCTGCCTTCGTGTAGGACGCGGCTTTCGGCAGCAACATGAAGAACGCTCTGCCCGGAGCGAACGCGCTTCTCTAGGAGCTCGTGGTCGGTGAGATTCCTGCCGATCCGGTCCATCTGCCAGAAGAGCAGATGCGGCACGTCGCGCTTGCTCGCCGCAGCAAGCATTTCGTGGAATTTCACCCGTTTCTCGGAATCTTTTCCGGACTCGTGGATGACCCAGACCTGCACGACATCGAGCCCGCGCGTCTTGGCGTACTCGATGATGCCGTCGCTCTGAGCCTCGGGCGATGTGCCGCTCGCCTGCTTCGCCGAGGAGACCCGCACAATGGCGAACGCTTTGGCGCTACGGCCCATCCAAGCGGGCTTTGACTGGCTCGGTGTCGCCATCAAGCCTTCGGCTCTCCAGAGGGCTCGGCGGGCGCTGACGACCGAGCCCACTCGTTCAACAGTTTGAAGGGCTCCGCCAGGATCCGGATATCGTCGGGAGAAAAAAGCTGAACTTTCAGGTCGTGCCTGCCAGCCGTCCAAGCAGCAAGGTACGTGACCTCGATGCGCTCGGAAAACTCGCTGGTGGTCATCAGGATGACGCGCCCGGCCCAAATGTCGCCGTGCTTCGCCCCGGGGATCTCGTCTTCGATCCGGTGACGCACTCCTTTCGGCAGACCCCGGGCGAGAGCCCGAGCCAATTCGAACAAGTCTTCGTCAAATCTTTCGTGGATGACCGTGAACTGTGAATAGGCGCGGGGTTGGCGACTTGATTTTTCTCTGTGGGGACCGCGGACGTCACTCAGGAGATTCTGAACACCGGGCGCAGGTGCGAGGGATTGAACGCCCGGTTCACCTCCCGACGTGCTTCTGCCCGATGGTTGCTCGTGCGACGGCGTGCCATCGAGGCGCTGTTTTAAGCGCGGGACAGGCCGACGACTGTTCTGCGACGAACCGTGCTCCTCGGTGCAGCTAGGTGGCACGCTGGCTGGCCCCGCCCCTTCCGGGTCGAAAATCCTCCCGCTGCTCATTGCGCCCTCCATTGCGCTTCGGCTTCAGATACGCGGCGAAGTACACAAAGGGTCTCAGCGTGTTTGGGCGTCGCGCACCAATAGCCCTTCCCCGGCGCGATGCGGACTAGCCCGCGGTCGCGCATCCTCCGGAGCACCTTGTAGTCGGCTTGCCCCCGAGTCTTCACCATCCCCGTGAGCACAAGCTGCTCGGTGACGTAGCGCGCCGGCTCCGTGGGCAAGAGCGCCGTGAAGAGTTCCGGCAGGCTTGAGTTCGACGGACTGACCGCGAGCTCTTGCGCCTTCAGCAGTTGCCCGTAGACCTGCTCTGCAATTTCCTTCAAACCTTCTGCGAATTCTTGTTCGTTCTTTGGATCCAATCGTCGCCCGAGGATTTTCTTGGCGTTGTGCTTGGTGAGTTGCGCCTCGAAGCGCAGCAAGTCCTCAGTTTTCCGGTAGAGCTTGACGATTTCGCCGTTTCCGCCAATTCCTTTGAGTGCGCCATCAGCCTCGTACTCGAGGCGGTCGACTTGGAACACCGCCTTCGACCGACCGAAGGCTTGCTTCCAAGGTTCCCAGAAGAGCCGGGAAGCAAGACCCGCGAGCCCCTGGTGAGTACGCTGATCCCAAGTCAGCTCGATCATATTTATGGAGACCAGAACATCGGAGGGCGCGACCTCGAATTCCAAGACATTTTTGGTTATGGCGCAGTAGTCCTGACAGGCTTGGTGCGTCCAGTCGTTGACGTAGCGAAGGCAGGCCTCGTGTCCTTTGGCGCGCGAGACAACTCGAGGCTCCAGGTAGTTGAAGACCCGCTTCACGTGCGCGCGCTGCTCGTTGACGGGCAGCGCGCGTCGAACCGCAACAAGAGGATTGAAGTCTCCGACCATTGCCCGACCACCGCGCGTCGCGAGCAAAAATTTGCCACTCGGAGACCCCCAGGAAATCGCCGGAACCCCGCCAGGGCCCCGTCGCAAGACAAACGGATCGAAATTCCGCAAATCGACGCGAGACATTCGGGCGAGCACAGTTTCAGGAGAAATCGCGGCCCGCTTGCGCAAAAATTCAACGTGTTTTTCATAGGCGAGAGAGAGGCAGAATTTCGCATTATCGATCAGGAAATTAGGACTTTCTTCCGGGGCGAAGCGCGCGATTCCACCAACGAAAGCGGCACGACCCGGCTCAGACACGGGACAGTCTCCGGAGGAAAGAGCGAGAGAAAGAAAGAGAAAAGAAGTTAGCAAACTCCTCCCCTTCGAATACGTACGAGGTGAGCGCTCCTAGATCTAGTGGGCGAGGGATCGGGGCCGTTCGGCGAAAGGCGGCGTGGCCAATCTTCCGAACAGTCCAAGACCTTCGCGCGGTGCCCAGATCGCTCGGCGATCCCAGGGGCCTTTGGGTCCAAACGATCGTTGCGCAACCGGTGCTGGCCAAACATGGCTGCAATTGCTGGAATTCACGCGAAATGATTGCCAGTGGGGGTGCAAGCGGCGGACGCCACCGCGGCAGCAGGACCTCAGCTCGACGAGATGACTTAGTCATACGCAGACTCCTTGTTGGATGCTGGCGCACACGCGCACGCAGCCGTGTCCAAACGGACCAAGTACGCACGCACGAACGCCAATTGGCGTTCTGTTCGGTACGATCAGAGCGCCTGAATGAAGTTGTGCCGATGCGCTCTCTGATCGTCAACGGGCAATCAGCAGCACACGCGCGCGCGACTTCCACGGTTCAAGTAAAAATCCTAAAGATAGGCAAAATCGTCGCTCGAATATTTTCGCTCACGCGCGCTGTTGAGCGTTGCGCAACGTCGCGCCAGCTGCGAACGCGTGCCCGCCGACGGGTTCGAGCGTCTGAAGGTGTTCAGCGACCGCGCTCGTCCACCATCGAAAAAGTAACCCAACGTCTGCTTTGGACGAGGCCTCGTCCGGGCGAACGAGGTCCCGCGCAATTTGCCAGGATCTCAAGGCGAAGATGCTCAATTTGGGTCTCTTTCTAGGTAAAGAGTTACTCAAACTGGATCCGTCCGACGGCTTCGACGCAACGTTCGTGGGTCGTGTGCAGATATAGGCTGGTCGATGCGACGCTCGCATGACCCAAGACCTCTTGGACCGTTCGTAGGTCGGCGCCACGTCGCAAGAGATCCGTCGCGAACCCGTGACGGAACGAGTGCGCGCTGACCCGCTTCGTGATGCCGGCGTGTTGCGCTAGCCGCTTCACCCAGTAGCCCACAGCGCGCGGCGTGAGGTCGCCAACGGTGCATGTCCCGTGCTTCCCGAGGGTCCGGAACAGCGGCGATTCTGGCATGGGATCTCGGCCGTGTTCCCGTTCCATGTAAGCCCGCAGAAGATGGGCGGATCGGTCATCGGCGATTGGGACGACTCGCACTAGACGCTTGCCACGCTTTTGCTTCAGCGTCCGGACAGAGAGGCAGAGGGAGCCATCGACCGCGATCACATCGCGAACCTGTAGCTCGATGATTTCGCCGCGCCGAAGACCTACTCTCAGAGCGACGAGCAAGGCGCCAACGCGGGCGTGTTCCCGCTTTCGCCGATCCAAGCACCCCATCATTCGGGCGAATTCATCCCCAGTAACTGGTTCAGTGGGTCTTGCTGGCATCGGTCAACTCCATCAACGGTTGACCTTCGTCCCTAGCCTGACGCTGCAGCATTCGTCGAGCCAAGCGTCCGACGCGCCACAGGTTCCACAGAAACCTGATCGTGGTCGGCGACGTTCGCCAACAACTCTTGCCGCGAGCTATTGCGCCCAGCGGGCAGTGACGCTCGACGCGAATCAGGAGCGCTTCGAGCGGGCGATGGACGACGTTGACAAAGCGGAACGTAAGCGACACGAGTCGCACCGTTCGAACGAGGCGGTCATGAACGGCTACTGCGGAGCCACGGCGCCGTGGGTCCGGTTGCCACGAGGGTGGTGTTCACCGTTCGGAACGGCAACGTTGTCGGCGCACAGTAAGCTTAGGCTCGTCGCCATTCTGATACCGAGACACGATTGTTCCGCCCGTCTTCAGAGGCGAACGCGGAAGGGGTCGCGTTCAGCCAGCCAATTCTCATCCCACTAGTCGCCTCGGTCTCCATCGCTGTCGCCTGAGCTTTCAGATTCGGCTGCGGCCGGCTCGAGGCCTATTTAAAGCTTGGTTACGCGCATCTGGTCGCGGTAAGCATCCTTCGCCTTGATGAGGGCGCGGAAGCTCTCCTCCAGGTTATCCATCGCTCGTTCCGTTTCGTCGTGGGCCCAGCACACGGTCTCGACGCTTTCGGTCACCGCCGCTTCGAGGCGTTTCAGCTCGCCCTCGCGCTTCGACGGGGCGTGCGCGGCGGCGAATTCAATTTCGTCGTCGTCAGCCTCGTCGCCGTCCTCGCCGTCGGTTTCGTGATCGTCGTTGGTCTCCTCGTCGTCGTCGTCGTCCTCGTCGTTGTCGTGCCCGCCATCGGCGCGGTCGTCGGCTTTGACGTCGTCGGTCTCGTAGTCGTCATCCGTGTCCGGGTAGAGCGAGCTCGACATGCAGCCAATAGACTCGGCGATGCGAGCCAAAATTTTGTGGCGATGAACAGCTTCCTGCGGGAATTTCGCTAAGGACACCAAGGTCTGCGCATCGACGCCGAACAATTCGGCGGTGGCCGTGATGCGACTGGTTGCTGCCGCGAGGGCCACGACGTTGATTTGTTTGCCGAATACTTTCGCGCCGGGTTTGGGCGGCTTCTTGCAGAGACGGTTGAT
Organism: Polyangiaceae bacterium; assembly: GCA_035485095.1. Classification (GTDB taxonomy): domain Bacteria; phylum Myxococcota_A; class Polyangia; order Polyangiales; family Polyangiaceae; genus PMG-095. Next base: position 26,174 of record DATHOI010000743.1, read on the forward strand.
GTCGAAGTCAGTACCGACCTCTTCGATGACGGTATTCATCGCTGCATGAAAAGCGCTAGCCAGGGTGGCAACCTCTGCTTCTGAGACGGGTAGTTTCATGATGGACCTCCTGGCGCACGGCAGCGCAGCCACGTCGGCTCCGGCGTGTCCACGTCACGAATCGATAGCCGACGCTATCGTGCGCGTTGTTGTGTGATGCTCAGTTGTGGGTCCAGGACGAGGCGCGCGCAAGTGCGCGATGCACTCGCGACAGCCAAAATTGGCTGCAGAATGCTTCCATTATTTCGTCGAAAACTCAATGTTTGATGGGAAAATTTTGGCGCCGTGCAAGCAAGAAATTTTTGCGATCTTTTTTGCGCTCGCCAATTCGGGACGGCTAGTGATCCGGGCTCGTCAGACCGCGCTGGCAGCTAAAGCAGGTCGGGGGGCGTAGCGCTTACGTCGTGCGCCGCAAGAACGCCTCGCTAACGCGGCAGGTTCTGCTGCGGCGTCAGTATGATGGATCGCGGGCGCGGCACAGCGCTATTGCGGCGGGCGTCCCCGACCGCGACGAACGGCCTTGGCTTGCTTCAACAGCTCCGCGCTGGGCACATCAAGATGCCTGGCCAATACAGCAACCGTTGAGAGACGGAGATCATATTCTCCAGCTTCGACACGCTGCAAGCGACGGAGATCGCCTTTGAGGGCGAGCTCGGCCAACGCTTCTTGTGACAGTCCCAGCTCCTCGCGTCGTCGGCGAACATTCGCCGCGAAGTATTCCGACAAAGGTTCGGCGCGAGACCGAGGCACCCCTAAGCCGGTATCTGATTGCCGTGTCCCTAATTACGGTAAATATCTACCGTAATTCAACAAACTCAGCTAAAAGGGGCTCGAATGGCTCACAAACGCGTTGCGGCGAGCCCTACCCAAGCGGCGTTGGGATGCCCTGTGCGTCCAAACTTTTGTTGATTCTAAGACAAGGAAGGCCAAAAGATGATCAAAGCATTGCTGCTGACGGCCGTGCTCTCAGCAACAGCCTGTTCCCAGCGGCAGGCGTCCTCGCCGGACTCGACATACGTGTTCAGCGCAGCCGAGCGCACTCCAACGCCGCAACAGACGATGGACGCTCAGGACCGCGCCGTCATGAACTCCAGAGCGCAAATGGACCGCGAGCGCGCAGAGGCGCGCGCACGCGCAGACGAGGCGGACGAAAAGCGCGAGGCTGCGGTCGACGCGGCCGAAGCAGCAGAGGACCCTGCAACGCGCGCCGAACACGAGAAGGGACGCGCTGAGACGGAGAAGGCGTTGGAGGCCGGCATCTGCGCCACGCTCATCCGGGATCCCAGCAACCCCTACGATCACGGACATCCGAGACCAGGGTGCGAGGGCGCGGCGCCGTGAGTCCAGTCACCACAAGGGCATTGCACCCCGAACCGGGTGCAACAGCTTGTGTGCCGGGCGGGCATTCCCGAGCAAGAAAACCCGCCACTGGCGCCGTTGCCACAGAAAGCGTTGGGAGTTTCGACGACCTTTTGCAGGCTATCCGAGCAACGAGGTTTTGGCAGTTCTCGTCTCGGTCGAGCACGTCGTGTCTGAATGCCAGCAATGGGACGAGCGACATTCATGAGCGGCTGGCGTTAGCTGGTGGTCTGCGCGTCTCCGACCGCGCCGTTGCTCAGCAGGAAGCGGGGGCCGGAAGTTTGGAAGCTGCCAGGCCGGCGAGCGTCACTGCTCGTCGACTCGCCCGCCGAAGGACCGCTCCCGCTTGGCACTTCCCGAACTCCACCGGAACCTGAGAAACCGATGACGCAAGGATACTCGCCGCAACCGCCACAGCGGATTGCATCAAGCTCAGGGAAGGTAGCCTTGTATCTGGCCCTGGGCAGCTTGCTGTGTTGGTTCCTGTCCCCAATCGCGCTCGTGTTTGGCTTCATTGTGCAAAAGGAAGCTCGTCGCGCAACGGGCAGTCCCAACGCAAACGCGCACGCCGCCATCATCGTCGGTGGAATGGGATCGGTCTTGCTTGTTGGCGCATTGGTTGTCGGAATTGTCAGCAAACGTTCGGCGCCGAAACTCGTCGAGAGTCCCGAAATCTCGGTCGACCGTGCTCCCGCTTCCGCCTCCGCCGTTCAGACCGACGCCGAGCGACGAGAAGAACAGGCTCGCACTGATGATGCGCTAAAGGCCGCGCGCCAACTCTTCGCGGATCGAGCCCAAATCAACACGTCATTTCAAACCATCGACGACGACCTCAGCAAGCGGCAGCTGTCCGGAGCGCGCAAGACGCTAGACGAGCTCTTCGAACGGTTTGTTGGAATCGACCCGGCTTACTTGGTGCCTGCTGATAACGCCGACCCGGCAGCCCGCGACGCTCTCGCCGCGACCTCCGGAATGCTGACTAGATTCCGGCAAGCCAAGACGAACGTGGAATCAAACGAGTTCGCCGTTTTCAACGCGGCGTTCGATCTTCTGGAGAATTCTCAAAATTCACACGTCAATCAGGCACAAATTTTCTCGAGCGTCGGCAGCAGGTTTGGCCTTTCCGGCAAAGAAGTTGAGTCGATCTACGATCGGAACTCGGCCGAGGTCGCGCGTCGCGAGGCTGCAAAGGCCGATGCCCAAGCCCAAGCTTTGTTGGCTCAATGCGGACCGAAGCCCAAAGTCTTCGAGCTAAACGGCAGCCTCATGGGCGCGAAGGAGTTTGTCCAACGGACCGCGAACGATCCTGATTCAATCGAGGTGACCAATTGCTCGGATCCCGCTGTGAAGGCTGGAAGCTGCTGGAGCGTCGTTTGCGACGTGCGCGGCAAGAACGCATTTAATGCCAAGGTCTTAAGGCAAATGGTGTTCACGGTTCGAGGTGGGGACGTGGTCGGCGCACGACCGCTCTGAAGCGCGGTCACCATAGAGCGCTAGACACTCTGTGCGATGGGGGGCGAAGCAGCTGGGACTCAGGCTTCGCGCGCGCACGTAAACCCCGTGGCAGCTCACACGCGGCCGTGCGCAGTCGCGATCCATCGCCCTGCTTCTCTGCCAAGAGCTCTGCCTTCGGTCCTCGCCTAGTGCGCGAGCTTCGAGAAGTCGCAGCTCCGCAGGAAAGTCGCAGCTCCGGAAGAAGCAGGTATCAGTGAAGACTGTCCTCGGCCGTGGCGCTCCTTAAGCTCGTCGTTTGAGTCGACAAACTCAACCATTGACCCTTCCGGCCGGACCACCCCCCCTCATCTGCCCACGCCGACAAGCGCTCAGTCCTCACTCCCCGGGCGAACTTGTTAGAGTCACACTCACGACTGCTGCGGCCGCAGTCTGCGTGCGACCGCAGAAAAGGGCAGACAAACCTCATAGGACAGACAACGCTCCGCCTAGCGCGACCGTTCTTTCTTGAAAAGACGACCTGATGGTACGATCGCCTCTTTCAACCAGGGCTAAAACATGAGCTGCACAATCGTTGTCGGCGGGCAGTACGGCTCCGAGGGTAAGGGCAAAGTCGTCGCGCTCCGCTGCCGGCAAGCCAACAGACCGTTCGTCGTGCGATGCGGCGGTCCCAACTCCGGCCACACCGTCGACTACGGGGGGCGATCCGTTATCTTGCGCCAGGTGCCGGCGGGAATCGTTCGACCTGACTCAGTCGTTCTCGTTGGAGCCGGCTGCGCCGTTGACGAAGATATCCTCCTTAGGGAACTCACTGACCTTCAAGTCCCACGGCATAGAATCGTGGTGGATCCGAGAGCCGTCATCATCTCACCTACCGACCGGGAGATGGAGACCGATGGTGTGTCCCGCATCGCGAGCACCGGCTCGGGAACTGGCGCCGCGTTGGCCCGTCGCATGCGGAGGCTGCCGGATGAGCGACTCGTAGGCACAAGCTCGCGCATAGCAGATCGAGTGCGCGTCGAGCCGGTCGCCCCTCTGCTGCACGAGCATCTCAATAACGGCGGCGACGTGATCGTTGAAGGAACTCAGGGATTTGGGCTCTCGCTCCTGCACGGTGGGGAGTTCCCATACGTAACGGCTCGCGACACCACTGCGGCCGGCTTCGCGTCCGAGGTCGGACTTTCACCGCGGCATATCACTGATATCGTCGTTGTGGTGAGGACGTTCCCGATTCGGGTGGGCGGAAACAGTGGTCCTCTAGCCGGTGAAACTACCTGGGATGACATTCGAAAAATCTCGGGAGCTCCGGAGCAAATGGCCGAATACACATCGGTAACGAAGCGGTTGCGACGGGTCGCAGCATTCGACATGGACCTGGTACTTCAGGCGTGTAGATACAACATGCCAACGACGCTCGCTGTCATGGGGCTGGACCGGCTTGACCACGCGAACCGAGCGGTCACTGCGGCTCGCGAGCTGACAGAGCCCGCTCGCAAGTTCATTTCTATGATTGAGGATCGGACAA
>DATHOI010000744.1:0-5212 GCA_035485095.1 Polyangiaceae bacterium
CCTTACATCGAACGCATGCGCCAGGGCGAAGACAACCTCCTCGTTCCGGAGTTCGTGCGCTACTTCGGAAACTCGTCGGGCAGCTCGTCGCAGGGCCGTTCGAAGTTTCTTCCGATTACAGAACGGCAGATCGCGCTCCAGCGGCGCAGTGGCACCGACGGCCTGTCACGAGCCCTCGTACACCTCGGCGAAAATCAATTCACGAGCGGTTTCACGCTTGGTCTATTTCCACCGACCACGATGCGACCAGAGGGTCCGGTGCTCATCACCTCCAACCCGGCGTTGATGATCGCCACTCTGCCCGCGCTGGCCAAGCCGGCGTACCTGCCCGACGAAGAATGCCGGCGCATTGCCGACTACGAGGAGAAGCTGACCCGTATCGCCAACACTTGCTTCGACCATGACGTTCGGGCTTTGGCCGGCACCACCTGTTGGTTCAGTCTGATGTTCCAGAAGCTCCTCGACGAAGCCAAGCGACGCGGGCGTAGGGCCAGCAGTGTGCGCGACATTTGGCCTAATCTGCGCATTCTACTGGGCGGCGGAGTGTCTGCCGAACCCTACCGGCCGCTGCTGCGTGAGTTCATGGGCCGAGACGACTTCGTGTTGGTCGATAGTTACAACGCGACCGAAGGCGGCATCTACGCGGCCACGGACCACCGAGAGCGACCGGGCATGCTGATGATGCCGCACCGGGAAACATTCTTCGAGTTCGTCGCGCTGGAGGAGCACGACAACCCCGCTGCACACCGTGTTCCGCTATGGGAGGTCGAGCTTGGGCGTCCGTATGCGATCATCGTGACGACCGTCTCCGGTCTGTACGCCTACAAGTTGGGTGACATCGTTCGCTTTCCCGAGGTCAACAGAATCGAGTTCGTCGGTCGGCTCTCGGGCTGCTTGTCGGTGACGCAAGAGTTGACGACGCACATCGAGATAGAAAAGGCGGTCTCACACGCGGCGTCCGTGGTGCCCTGCACGACGTTGGACTTTGGCGCCAGCGCAGAGGTCGGTCCACGTAGCCGCTACTTGCTATTCGTCGAATTTGCGTCGGACAGGCCGCCGTCGGATCTGGACGCGTTTGCACGGGCGTTCGACGCCGGCTTGTGCCGGGAGAATCGCGTGTATCGAGAGCACCGCATGAATGACGTTGTGCTCTTGCCTCCGCGCGTCGTGCCGCTGCGCCGTGGTGGCGCGCAGGCCTATCTGGATCAAGTAACACGCGGAAACATGCAGGGAAAATTCCCTCGCATCATCGACCCCACTCGCCGTGATCAGGTGAGTGCTTTCGCAGCAGCCGTCTGAACCTAATTCTCGTAGTGAGCCGCCAGAGGAATTCATGAAACGACTTGGAGTACTGATCATCGGCGCCCACGGCGCGGTCGCATCGACCTTGTTCGCGGGAGTCCAACTCATGTTGCGCGGTCTCGCACCTCGCTTGGGCATGCTGACTGAGAAGGCCCCGCGCGTGGAGTCCATTGCCGACTGGCTCGACGTCGCGCCGCTCGAAGGCCTGGTGTTCGGAGGCTGGGATCCGACTTTCAAAAATGCCTACGAGGCGGCGCAACAACACCGCGTCCTGCCGGTCGACAGGCTGCTGTCGGTGCGTGAAAAGCTGGAGGCGATCAGTGCTTGGCCCGCGATCGGCGCCAAGGGCAACGCAAACAACGGTCGCTTCGTGACGGCCAATGGTCATCGCGCCGAGGTCGCAGCGATTCAACGAAACGTCGAGGAATTCAAGAGATTGAACTTCGTCGACCAAGTCGTGATCGTCAACCTCGCGTCGACCGAGCCCTACTTGGAAGAATGCGATGTGCATGGCTCGCTCGCGGCCTTCGAGCGGGGCTTGGACGAGAGCGACCCGCGCATCAATCCAGCGATGCGTTACTTCTACGCGGCTAACCTACTCGGTGCTCCGTACTGCAACTTCACGCCCAGCTTGACCAACGTCGCGGCGCTGCGCGAGCACGCGGAAACGCTCAATAACCCGTTCGCGGGCATGGACGGCAAGACTGGCCAAACGCTGCTCAAAACCGCGCTCGCGCCCATGTTTCGAGTGCGTCGCTTGCACATCGAGGGCTGGTACTCGACCAATATTCTCGGCAACAACGACGGTCGAGTTTTGGCCGAGCCCGAGTCGAACAAGACGAAGGTTCTGTCCAAAGCGAGCGTGCTGGACTCTATCGTCGGCTATCCGGTCGAGAATCATCAAGTCCACATTCACTACTATAAGCCGCGCGGGGACTCCAAAGAGGCGTGGGACAACATTGACCTGGTCGGGTTCGCTGGAATCCCAATGCAAATGAAAGTCAATTTCTTGTGCCAGGATTCGGCACTTGCGGCACCGATCGTGATCGACCTCGTGCGTTTGCTCGACGTCGCCAAGAGGCAAGGAGAGAAGGGGATTCAGCGACAGCTGTCGTTGTTCTTCAAGTCTCCGTACACGGAACCTGGGACCACGCCGGTTCACGATCTGTTCAAGCAGGAGCAACTGCTCGTCGATTGGGCGAGGCGTAGCTCTGCGAGAGTGGCAGATGAGCACCGATAGGCCGGCGATCCTGGGTGGGAGGGCGAGCGTGGCTGCTGCCGACCATCGCCTTTGGCCAAGCGTGGGAGACGCCGACCGGCGTGCGGTGCTGGCCGTGCTCGACCGCGGCATTTTTTCCGGATCTCATGCGCCGGAAGCGCAAGCACTCGAAGAACGTTTTGCCGAGTACGTTGGCGCTCGGTTCTGCTTGCTCACGCATTGCGGTACGAGCGCGCTGCAGCTCGCGCTGGCCGCCGCGGGAGTGGGGTTGGGCGACGAGGTGATCGTTCCTGCGTATAGTTTCATCGCGACTCCGTTCGCCGTCGTGCTGCAAGGCGCGACGCCCGTCTTCGTCGACGTCGACCCAGTGACTGGGCACTTGGATCTCCCGCAAACGGAGCGAGCGATCACTCCGCTGACCAAAGCGATCATGCCCGTTCATATCCACGGACAAGCGTCCGACATGCCAGGTATCCTGGCCCTGGCCGAACGACGCGGTTTGCGTGTGGTGGAAGATGCTGCACAAGCGCACGGGGCTACGGTGGGGGGCAAGCCGGTTGGCGCGCTCGGCGCTGCCGGAGGATTTTCTCTGCAGTCGAGCAAGAACCTTGCGGCCGGAGAGGGCGGGTTATTCGTTACGAACGACCACGAAGGCGCCGAGCTCGCGAATCGCGTGCGCAACTTTGGACAAGACATTGCACTCGGTGACGCCGCGACCTTCGACCGGACGCATCCGCTCGACGGCACTCGGTCGCTTCAATCGGTGACCCTCGGCTCGATGTACCGGGGTAACGAAATGATGGCCGCGCTCGCTCGCTCTCAGCTCGAGAAGCTCCCCGAACGCACACGGCGTTGCGCAGAAAATGCCGAGCGACTCTCGGCGCACTTGAGCGAGCTTCCGGGAGTGATTCCGCCGCGGGCATTGCCCGGTCGCACCTCCGTGCACCACAAGTACCGTGTTCAGCTCGACCCTGAGACTGCGGGCCTCAGCTGCTCTCCCACCGTGCTGCGCGAGTCGATTAAAGCAGCGCTCGAAGCCGAAGGGTGTGAAGTCGCTTACTGGCAGTCGCAGCCACTCCCGGCGCAGGCCGTGTTTCGCGAAAAGCTGATGCCTGCGCTGCACGCGCGCAGCTCGGGGGCCGACCTGTCGCAAAATTACGATTCCGCGCATTACCCCAACACGAAGCGTTTGCTCGACAGGTCCCTCTTGTTGTTCTCGCAGTCGTATCCGTTGATCGGGCAGGAGGATCAATTGGTGGTGCGCTACGCGGAAGCGTTCGCGCGCGTGTGGCACCACCGGGAGGAAATCGTGTCGAGGGCCGTGCGTTGAGAGTGAACGCGCCACGTCCCACGAGTCGCTCGAGCTTCGAGAGCACGCGGGCGCTTCGCCCGGTTCTCTTGCTGTTCATCGGAATTTCGCTGATCGCCTATTTGGTGCGCCGCACGGATCCCAGCCAGGTGTGGGGTGCTCTGGAACGCGCGGGGGTGTGGCTCCCGCTGCTGGCGGCCCTCGAAGCGTTGTTGCTGCTCACCGACACCGCCGCTTTCGCTTCGCTGATCGCCTCTGCGCGAGCAATCTCGGTGCGCGGCTGGCTGCGCTCGTCCGCCGCCAGCTACGTTTGCCTGGTGCTCCTTCCGGCGGGGCGCGCAGTGGGTGAAGCGGCGCGCGTGGCGCTCGCGACGCCTTACACGGGGGCAGGCCACGCGGTTGCCGCGGGCGCCGAGTTGCAAGCGGTTGCGCTCATCGCCGATGGCCTCGTCTCGTTCGCTGCCGCGTGTGTCGTCTTCAACTTCCTGGGCGCCGCGCAGCATCTGACAGTGGCACTGTTCGCCAATGGCTGGCTAGTGAGCGCTGCGGGGTTTGCTCTCCTTTACCTGATGCGCAGCCCATCGGCTGGCGCCTGGATTCTTCGGCGCATGCCCACCCTCGGGCGCTTCCGTCCAGACGCTGAGAGTGTTCCGCGCGGCTCAACGTGGAACGCTGCAGCCTGGAGCGTGTTGGGACGCGGGTTGCAGGTTGTTCAATATGGCATCGCGATTTTCGCGGTAGGCGGTGTCTTCACCGTCAAAAGTGCATTTGTCGCGCACGGCATTCACATGGTCGGAGCGACGGCGGGCGTGGCGATGCCGAATCAAGTCGGTATCGCGGACGCGGCATACGTGGTGTTCGCAGGCATTTTGGGCTTTCGAAACGAGCCTGCACGCGCGCTCGCAGCGATGCTTTCTGTCCGTTGCGCACAGCTGCTGCTTGCGAGCGTGTGCTTTTCAGTAGTGGCCTTCGTGCGCGAGCCCAGCCCCAAACCCAGTCCAATCGGTTGAGTCGGAGGGGCCATGACGCTTCACGCGATTTCTCGAGCGCTCCACGGTGAGCCCGCTGAACCGACGACGCTCGGTGCGACCCAGTCGCGAACGCTCATGGATCGCTCAGCCTTTCTAGCAATTGCTCATGCACTGCGCTCGAGGCTGCAAGCACGTCGCCGCGCTCGAGCATGCGCTGTCCCCCATCCTGGTCAGTTACGATGCCACCGGCTTCGCAAACCAGGAGCATCCCGGCCGCGAGGTCCCATGGTTTGAGTCCTCTTTCAAAAAAACCGTCGCCGCGACCCGCTGCGACATACGAAAGGTCCAACGCTGCCGAGCCCATTCGCCGAATGCCTGCGACGCTCGCCATCACTCGTGCGAGGCCCGCGA
>DATHOI010000745.1:0-12406 GCA_035485095.1 Polyangiaceae bacterium
CTCGGCGATCACCACGCCGTCCGGCGTATCGCGACGCGGACTGTCACCGAGCGGACGACTCAGCGGCCTGCTGGGCGGCTCCGGCCGCTCTTCCTGAACGGTGTTGGCCGGCTCGTTGACGGACACGATCGCGACAGTGATGTCACGACCCGCCAAGCGAATGCAGTCGCCACCGCGCGCGCGACGGCTCTCGTTCTGCAAGACTTCGCCGTTGACGTTCGTGCCATTGCGGCTCCCCAAGTCGTCGATGAAGAGTGAGCCGTCTTCCCAGCGCAACCGCGCGTGGCGCCGCGACACGCGCGCGTCGTCGACGACCGCGTGCGCATCACTGCCGCGACCGATCACGGTTTCCCGGTCCACTGGAACTTCCACTACGTCGGTGCGCTCCGGCCCGTGCACAATCAGATAGGCCCGCGCACCGCCCGAGAAGTCAGTGACCTCGGCTCGGTCTTGATCGAGTTCGGTGAGTTGCTCGGAATTCATCGTCTTTGCGGCTCAAAACCGTCGTTCGGGTGAATGTAACACGGCTTGCCAATGCGCAGGCCGTACAGCAACAGTGTATGACTTGGGCTACAAATATAAGTACGCGCGAGGGCTACAAAACTTGCGTGGTTCTCAGCCGCTCGACCGGTCGTTCTTCCGATTTACAGCTGTATTTCAATAGGCATCGGCCTTGCACCCGGCTCGCCGTGGTCCCGCGCCCGGGCGAGTTGGGGCTCCTCGCGCGCGGAGCGCCAGCGCGAACCCGGCAGGCCGCGAGTCGTCCATTGGCGCGAATCGCGGAAGAGCGCGTCCGCGTGTGATCTCAGTGGCGCTCGCGGCCAATCCAAAAAACAAAAGCAAGCCGATGACTTGAGCGAGAGCACGCGAGCCTCCTCGGGTGAAAAACATTTGGCGACGCTTTGGAAGCGTGTCGCCTTAGCGAGTGCAGCGTTCGCACTCTGCTGCTCATAAGCGCACGCAATCCTGCCGTCGTTCCAACGCCAGCACGCGCTTCGCTCTCGCGTCGCGTTTGCCCACGCACCTTCCTGGCACGGTAAACTGCGCAGTTTTACCGTGATTTGGTTTGACGAAGTCATGCACCGCGAGAAGAGTGAAGTCGGAGCCCGTGAAAACGAAGTCGCTATTTTTCGGTTTGTTACTGGGCTCGCTGGGTTCACTGAGCGCGTGCGGCACAGGCTCTAACTCTCCGCCGGTCCAAGGCAGCGCGAGCGTGAATACCGCAGGCGCTGGCGCTGGTGGTGCGGCTGGCGGCGGAGGAGCCGACAACAGCGGAGGCGGTGGAGGCAGTGCGGGCGCGCTCGCGAGCAGCGCGGGCCAGGCGGGCGCCGCACCGCTGATTTCTGGGTTGCCGGTAGCGGGCGGCGTGTTCGTGCATTTGTTCGAGTGGAAGTGGACCGACATCGCCGCCGAGTGCGAAAACTATCTCGGGCCGGCAGGTTTTGCGGGCGTGCAGGTCTCGCCGCCGAGCGAGCACGCGGTGCTCGCGGGTTATCCGTGGTGGCAGCGCTACCAAACGGTCAGTTATTCCCTAGCCCAGAGTCGCAGCGGAACAGCCGCAGAGTTCGCGGATATGGTGCAACGCTGCGCGCGCGTCGGCGTCGGCATTTACGCGGACGCAGTGGTCAATCACACCACCGCGCAAGCCGCGGGAGTGGGCAGCAACGGCACTAAGTTCACGAAGTACGCGTACCCGAATCTCTACACTATCGACAACTTCCATCAGCCACCGTGCACCATCCAAGACTCGGACTACGTGGACGACGCCGACCACGTGCGAATTTGTGAATTGGACGGGCTAGCCGATCTGCGCACCGAGGACGACACGGTACGCGATACGATCGCCGCCTACTTTACCTCGCTCACCGATCTCGGCGTCGCTGGCTTCCGGGTGGATTCCGGCAAGCACATGTACCCTGCTGATGAAGATGCGATCGTCGCGCGCGTGAACCAGCACACGACCGTGGCTCACGCGCCCTTCTTCTTTTTCGAGGTCATCGACAGCGGCAACGAGGCGATTCACGCCACGGACTACTTGGGCGTCGGCATGACCGGCGGTCAGCTCGCGTCGATCACCGACTTTCAGTATCGGTCATTGTTCGATCGCTTCTTGGACGGCGGGCAAATCAGCCAGTTCAGCACGCTCGCGGCATCGCAAACCGCCTTGCCCAGCGCGCAGGCCGTGGTGTTCACCACCAACCACGACACGGAACGCGCGCAAGACGGCTCGATCATGTACCAGGCCGGCAAGGCCTATGATCTTGCGACCGTGTTCCTCTTGGCGTGGCCTTACGGCTACCCATCGTTGATGTCGAGCTACGCGTTCGACCGCGTCAACGGCTTCAATCTCGGGCCGCCGTCCGACAATATGGGGCATACCAATTCCATCTACGCACCGGGCAGCAACACCCCGAACTGCGCACCCGATCCGGCGACCGCCGCGATCGGCACTTGGGTTTGCCAACATCGCGATCCGTTCATCGCGCCGATGCTCGCGTTCCGCAAAGCGACGGTCGGCGCCGAGGCGATCACCAATTGGTGGGACGACGGCCAAAATCAAATCGCGTTCGGCCGCGGTGCCAAGGGCTTCGTGGTCATCAACCGCGAGAGCACCGATCTCACGCACACGTTCACCACGTCGCTCCCCGCCGGTAGCTACTGCGATGTCTACGCGGGCGGGCTCAAAAATGGCGCGTGCACGGGTGCGACGGTCGTCGTGGACGCGACCGGCATGGCCAACATCAGCGCGCCGTCGAACACGGCGGTCGTGATCCACGTGGGTCAGAAGCTCTAGGCGCGAGTCGACTCAAGCACGCGATTCGCGAGCTTTCACGATGCCGTGTCGCGCGCGCTCGACCGCAGCGCACCGGTCTTCGATGTAGCCTAGTCCGCCGCGTTCCGCGATTGCACGCGCCTCAGGCGAGCGGAGACCGAGCTGGAGCCAGAGCGCTTTGGCTCCGATGGCCACGGCTTGCTCTGCGAGCGCGGGCGCAAAACGTGCCGGGCGAAAGACGAGCACCAAGTCGACCGAGCTCGGAACCTCGGACAACGCGGTAAAACTACGCTCGCCCAAAATCTCGCTCGCCTCCGGGTTGACCGGAATGATGCGAAACCCTGCGGCTTGCAACTCCGCGGGCACGCTATGCGCGGCCTTCGAGGGATCGCGACTCAAGCCGACGACGGCGATCACGGTGGAGTCACGCAGAACCTGAGCGGGTTCCATCACTCCTCCGTGTTAGCGCAGGGTCGACTCGCCGGCCGCGCCGGCCATGCCGAGCTCTCCGCCCGCGCCAGCTTCCGGACCTGCGCCGCCCTCAGCCGTGCCTGCGCCAGCCACGCTCACGCTACCGGCTGCGCCAGTGGCCCCGCCGCTCGATGCACCGCCGGGCGCGACCGAGACGGCGCCCGCCGCTGCGCTGCTGCCGCCGATATTGACGCCACTCGACCCGCCAGTGCTCGAGCTCGTGTTGCCGGCGACGTTACCCGCAGCCTCAGAGCTGCCGCACGGGAGATCGGGTTGGGGATTGAGGCAGCTATTGCTGCAGCTCGTGCTGCTGACTGCCACGACGAGTAGCGGCAACAGTGCAAGCCCCCAACGCACCCAAGACCTCATGACCTCAGAATAGCGGCGAATCGTCGGTTGCGCAACGACGACCCCAACTACCGAGTGGGCTACAGGTTCGTGCCCACGTTGCCGATTGAGATACTCGGTCCAAAGATAAACGAAGATCGACTGGATTGGCTCTCACCGGGGTTGTGTGAAATGTCTTCCTCAACCCAGCCGTGAAGGTTGATCGACGCCTGCGTCGGCGTCGATCGATTGGCGATCGGCACGCTCAAGCCGACCCCCGCGACCGCGCCGACCTGGGTGAGCGAGCTGCCCGTGGAGCTCTTATCGTCGGTCAAGCCGATGGCCATGATCCCGCCCTCGAGACCCAGGAAGCCCTCGTGACCGTCCGCGCTGAGCCAAGTCAGGCGCGAGATGATGCCGAAGTTGAGCGACAACACGCCGCTGTGTTGTGCATCACCGAAGCGATAGAGGCCGGTTGGGATCGCCGTCGTCGCGTAGAGTCGCGCATGGCCGGTGCCCAGAATCGCAGTCCATTTGACCTCCGGTGCACCCGCCTGAATCTCGGCACCGCCCACGTAGTGTGCTTCGTCGGCCACGTGCGACAAGCGCACCAGCACGCGGTCGAAGGGCGCTTTGACGCCCTGGATCCAGGCGTAGATCGGGTCACCGCCGGGGCGCAGGATGAGCGTCTCCGAGACGTGACCCTCGGCGCGCGAGCCACCATCGGAGTCCACGACGTCGATTTCCAGAGTCATCTTTTGCGTGCCGTAGCTCGGTGGCAAACGGTTGCGGTGGAAGATGAGCCGGCAATTGTCGCGGCTCTCGAACGGCAAATGCGCCGTTACGCCGGGCATGACGCGCACGATCGCGGTCGAGTTGTCCGACACGCCACACACGAGCTCCACGATCGGGTGCGGCCCGAGCGCGGAGCCGCCAATCGGCGCGGGCAGATTGGCCTCGTGGATGTTGCGTTGTAGCGGGCTCGTGAGCACGCCGAGATCGACGTCGGCGAGCGCACCGGGCAGGGACTCGTTGCGATAGCCGAAACGTAGCGCAGCCGAGCCAGAGGCATCGGGATCGCCGGTCACTGTGTAGTCGGCACCTTGCTTCTGCACGCTGTACACGCCCGGAACCGGCAAAGGGACCAGCACTGCCTGATGCTCGAGCACGGGCAAGTGGATGATCGCCGGCCGATTGGTGGGCACGAAGCCCAAATTCTTGTGTCCCGGGATCTCGAGCGAAGCGCTACTTTGCGGGGGCGAAATGGTGTCGACGCGTGCGACCGCGACCGAGACGCCTGGGTCATCACTGTGCACGGCAGTGACCGTGAGCGATGCGGCGTCGGTATTCCCCACGCGCACGAGCACGTCGGTACCCGTCGAGTCGATCAGAGATTGCAGCACCTCGACCGGATCCGAGCCGATCAAGAAGCGCAGCGACGGCACCTCGTTGGCGCAGCGCCCCTCGATGCGCAACACCATGCGCGCGCTGTCGGTGTCGCGAAGTACGGGCCCCGAGGCGGCCGACATCGGGCAATGCACGACGGCTAAGTGCGCAGTCGGCGACGCCTCGAACGAAGCGCCTTTGCTGACGAAAATGCCGGGGACGAGGCGAAACTTCACGTCCACCGAGCTGACGTTGCTGGACAGTGAGCGGACGACCAAGGCGTTGTGGAAGATCTCGCAACGCTGCGAGCCGCAGTCCACACCGGCGACCGCGTCAGGGTGCGTGAGCTCGACCTCACCGCGCCCGGTCGATAGATCAATCGAGGCGTCAGCCGAGACCACACTGGCCAAGACGACGCGGCTCGGCGCGAGCACCGCGTTCGCGGGCGGTACGACCTTGCCGTCGGCATCGTAGTCGACGACGTCGGGACCCGCGTGGCCTCCGGCTGCGATCAACGACAGGCTCCCGCTGCTCGGATCCGCGGGGAGACCGCGTGCGACGTTGAACGTACAATGTTCGACGCCATTTTCGATCTTCGGTGACTCGCAGACGTCCACACCCGAGGCGGTGTTGCTGCGCCAAGCCAGCGTCACGCCCGTCAAGCGATGCCCGCGCAGGTCGACCTTGCCTTGATCGGGCTGTAACACGACGCTCGCTGGATCGACGGCCGGCGGGCGCGCCGTCGCGACGAGCTTGAGGCTGCTGGGGCTCGTGGAGCACGCTGCCAACGTCGGAGCCACTTTGAGCTCGACGCTGCTACCGACGGCGTCATTCGAGTCCGGTGGGCGCACGGCGTGCAGCGCTGACGCCGGCTCGATCACCCAACCGCCACCCGGAGCCGCACAGGCGACCCGCGTTTCCCCCAGCGGAATGGCTTTACTGCCGATGGCTGTCTGCAGCGTTTCCGCGCGAGCAGTACCGAGCCAGCACAGCCCGGCGAGGAGCACGCTGGACGCGGAGGCCAGACCGGCGCGGCTCATGGACTCCAAAAGGGCGGCTTGCGTTCGGCGTCCGCCATGTCCTCGGCGCCATAGTACGAGAGCACGAGCTGCTTGGCTTGAGGTCGCGTGTACACGTCGGCGCGCGGCTCTGCGATCACCGAAGCGAGCACCTCTGCCACTTCCGCCGCGCTCTGCGCGCCGGCAAGCTGCCGCGAGTCCGGGCCACCGTACAGCGCGTGCGCGCCGAACTCGGTCGCCACGACGCCTGGATGCACGGTGCTGACGAAGATAGTCGGCTCAGCTCGCAGATCCATACGCAAGTTCGCGGTGAGCGAGTTGAGCGCGTGCTTGGCCGCCGAGTATGCCGAGCGAAACGGCGCGATCGGAACGCGCCCGAGCACTGACGACACGTTGATCAGGTGTCCCGAATTTTGACGACGAAAAATCGGTACGGCGACCTGCATGCCGTACAAAGCCGATTTCACGTTGACCGTCATCATGTCGTCGAAATCCTGATCGCTCAATTCCAGAACCGACCGAGATATTCCGCGCCCCGCGTTATTGATCCAAACGTCGATCCGGCCATGGCGAGCCAGGCACTCCTCCGCGATACGTGCCACCTCCTCACGACGTGTCACGTCCGCGGTCACTGCCAACGCCTGGGCACCGGCGCGTGCCGCGACGGCCGCAAGCTCCGGCCCGCGCCGCGCGGCGAGCGCCAGCCGCGCGCCCTTGGAGCCGAGCAACTCCGCGAGCGCAGCGCCAATACCAGAGCTCGCTCCCGTGATCACGACGACTTGATTCATGCCTCGAGCGTAGACCAACGCTTGCGCTGTCGGGCGACATTTTGTCTCAAGAAATCGCGTGCGTCGCAACCTGCCACGGAGCCGCCGCGCTGACGGCGGCAGTAACGGTGCAGCGTGAGAGAAGCGCGCTTGCTTTGAATGTCACTCGTGCTTTGCTGTCTAACTGAGCTGACTTTTCTACCCAGGAGCAGATTCATGTCCTTACGCCTTCCCCTAGCTTTTCGAGTGCTGCCGGCGCTCGTCGTGAGTGTTTTGGTGTTTGCCGCCGCGCGTGACGCGCACGCGAGCAGCGGTACGGCGATCGGCGTCGACCTCGACTACGCGCACGGCATCAACGAGCCGGGAGTCGGCAGCGGCACCGGCTTCAACGTGCGCCTCGGCTACAAGCTCGATCTGCTGCTCGCCCAAATTACCCCCGAGGTCGGCGGCGGCTATCACTCGTATAGCGGCGACGCGAGCGCCGCGTTCTCGCAAGGCTTCGTGGGTGGCCGCTTGGCCTTCGGGAAGATCCTCGAGCCAGGCTTGTACGCCCACCTGGGTTACGGTCACCTCGGCGTCGAAGGCGGCGGCCACTCGGGCGCAACGGCAGACGCCGGGCTGACGCTGGACCTCACGCTCTTGCCGTTCATCGATCTCGGCGTGCACGCGGGTTACGACGGAATGTTGAAGAGTGGGGATTTCTCCGCCTTCGACACATACGTGCTGGGTATCCACGGCGCGCTCGTATTCTGAGGAGATTCCAGGACAATTTGCCGGTTCAGCGGCGAGAGGTATGCTCCGCGCCTCCCGATGTCTGGACTGCACGAGGTCGCCTGCGGCGCCTGCGGTAGGCGCCACGTGATGAGCGCGGCCCGAGCACGATCACAGCGTGTGCTGCGTTGCGAGTGCGGGCAGTTCGTGCGGCTCGACCGAACACTAGCTGAGACCCGCTCCGATCCGGCGCCGGCACCGGCGCCAGACTCGGAGCTAGCCGACGCCTTCGACGACGAAGAGACGCACATGTTCTCCTCGCTCGAGGACCTAGCGGCGTTCCGCTCACCGTCGGGCAGCGCGACTACCGGGACGAGCGTGTACGACGAAGACGACGCGGCGACTCGCGTCGCCAGCTCGCCCGTGAATTTGCCGCCGCCGCCGACGGCGCCGCCTGCACGCGCGTCGTCGCCGTCGTCGCCGCCTGCACGCCCATCGTCCCCCGTCCAGCGTGCGCCCTCTGCGTCGAACGACAAACCACTCTGGTACGTCGACCTGGGCGGGACCGAAACGGTCGAGATGACCATCGAGCAGCTGATCATCGCGCGCCGTTCGGGAAAGCTCGGTGAGGGAGCGCTCGTATGGCGCGCGGGCATGCCGCGCTGGCGTCCGATTGGTTCACTAATCCCGGCGGCGGGCAGCGGCGCGCCACGCCAGACGGTGTCTCCGGCCGCTCCGGAGCGGGCCAAGGAAACGCCCATGCCGGCGCTCGGGAGCTATGAGCGCCCGTTGGCTACGCTGGAATTTGCGCTCGAAAAGCCCAGCGCTGCCGCGCCACGCGAACGGCCTCTGCGCTCCGCGGCGAGCGCGGCCCAGCCGACTCCGCCCTCTCAGCCACCACCACGTGCGCCGACGCCCATTCCCCGCGCCCCAGCGCACAAGGCACACTCGCAGGTGGGGCCGTTGCCGCCTCTCGCGCCTCCGCCCGCACCAGCGCACCTCGCGCCCCCGGCTGCGCCCGCGCCGGACGCACCCCACGCGCCTGGGGCCAGTGCGCGGCCGATGGCCTCGGTGTCGTTGCTGATGCAACGTTCATCGCCGTTGCCACCGCCGCGCTCGCCGGTCTCCTCGCCGTACGCTTACCCGTGGCGCGGGCAGCGCCCACGTTGGCTTTCGGTCGGCATCGCCGTTCTGGTTTGCGTCGCGGCTTCGGCGGCCGGCGCGGTGTTCGTGCGAGCGCTCAAGATTCGGCGTCAGCCGCTGTCGCTTTCACCCACCCCAGTCAGCGTGGCGCCTGCGGTGGCTCCGCCCAAGCAGCCAACCAACACTCCGCCGCCAACGGCGCCTGAAGTAACCAGCAGCACGAGCGTCGTCGACATCGACAGTCTGTCGGTCGAACACCGCGCACCGCGCGTTGCGCCCCGGGCGCTCGTGCCCGCCCAGCCGGCGCTTCCACCCGGCGCGCCAGATATCGACAAAAACACCGACACTTCCCCGACGGACGACACGTCACCAGCGCCGGCGGCGGCACAACCCGCGCCGCACAAAGCGAAGTCTCAGGAGCTGCCCAGCGCGGCACACTCGAATCCGTACACGACAGGCTCAAGCAGCGACAACGCGGCGAAGAAGCCCGCGCCGTCGAACTCGGACGATCCGGGCTTCTGAGCGGCGAGCTCGCGAGGCCACGCGAGGCGAAGCCGCGCCGCAACGCACGACAAAAAACGCCGCACTCCGCGCGCCGATCCCTACGGCGCGCAGAGCGCTGCGCTTTTCAAATCACTCGCAAGTCGCCATGCAACTCGTGTCGACGCACGTCGCGAGCGCGGTCGCCAAATCTCCGCCGCTGGTCTTGAACGTCGATTCACACTGCGCGGTGGTCATCGTGCTGTTGCACAAGCACGGTTCGAGAGCGTCGACCGCCGGGGCGCAAGTAGCATCGTCATTGCTGCAGGCCATGAGCGCGTCGGCACAGTTCGCCGCGAGACACGTCGTGCAAGCATCCGACGTAAAGCTGCACTCCGGAGCGCCGCCAGCGCCGATATCCGAGGTGCCACCAGCGCCACCGGTCGCCGGCGCGCCCGCTGCACCCGCCGCGGCGGAATCATCGCTGGAGCTGCTGCTACAGGCCGCCACTCCCAAACCCAAAGCCAAAACCGCCGTCAAACAAGCTGATAAAGCACGCATTTAATGATCCTCCTTCGAACCAGAGTTCGGAACGGTAGGACGCTCAAAGCCCCCACGTCAATTCACTTACCAAATCGGGTAATCGCTCTGCCTACATGGTGAGCGCTCGGCACCGAGTCGATAACAGCGATAAGTCGCGCTCGATTGCGTGGCGGCGCGCTTCACTGCTTCACTTCTGTGATGCGCCTTCGGAAGGAGGATCGACGGCGCCTCCAACTTGTTGCTTTGGATCGTACGTCGGGCCGGTCTTGCCTTCGCGCCAACCCGGCGCTGGACCGGAGGTCGACACGCCTTGCTGAAGCTTGTCACTCGGCGCGAGGCGATCAGCGCCAACCGGTTCGCCATCCGCAGCGCTCTCGGGCGGCGGAGGTTGGTAGTCGAGCGCCGGTGAGCGCACCGTGCCGTCTTGCGTCTTGTTGCAGCCGAGGAGGAGTAATAGGCCGAACAGCGCAAGTTTATTGCGAGTCATGCTCACAGCTTATCACGTTGGCGCGCTCACGCGAGCGCTGCAAAGTACGCTAGAACGCCACACTCGCGAGCTCCGGTGATTGACGATCAGCCGTCTGCGCTGTGCTTGCGGAAGATGCGCGCGCCCGTAGCAGAGTAACGAATCGCGTCACGTAGGCGTCGCATATCGATCGGTTTTTCCAAGGCGCGTCCGCCCACCTCACTCAGAAACGTCGCCACGTAACTGAGTGTTGCCGCGCCCGTCACGAACACGAAGCGATGACGCCAAGTCGGCTCGAGCTGGACCGCCCGCCGATACAGGTCGATGCCATTCATACCGGGCAAGACCAGATCCGTCACGACCACGTCCGGCGGGTCGGCTGCCGTTATGCGGCGCCAAGCTTGGTCTGCGGACGTCAAATACTCCCCGCTCAATTCGTCGCTAGTGAAGGAGCGGCGATACGCAGTGAGCACCGTGATGTCGTCGTCCACGAACAATGCAGAGGGCAACGTCAAGCGCAACGTGCCACTGTCCCGACGCGGCGGCGGAGCGCTCGCGCTCGACACCTCCGTGTACACGGGCGCGCTGTACGGCGCCGCGCCGCTCGGGGGCTCGACGCTGAGCCGCTCCTCGACGACGCTCGCGGCGTGCATGCGCGCGCTCGACGCGCCCACTTCCTCATTGACCATGGCCGCTGCCCGGCGCAGCTTGCTGTTCGAGTCGTTCTGCTCCAAAAAGGCTCTGACTTGACGAACCAAGTCGACCTGCACGCTGGTCTTTTGGATGAAGCCATGTGCGCCAGTGGCAAGGGCCTTCATGCGTAACGCGTTCGCAGGAAGGCTGGAATAAAGGACGATGATCGCGCTGCGCGTGGGCCCCGCACGCGACAGGATCTCGGCGATTGAATCGCCCGACATGTTGGGCATGTTCACATCGAGCAGCACGAGATCCGGTCGCTCGTGCAAGATCGCAACGATCGAGCCTTGCGCGCGGTCGCGAGTGAGCACACGAAAGCCCGCCGTCTCGAGCGTAAAGCGCGTCATCTCGAGCACGACTTCGCTGTCGTCGATCACGAGTATGGTGCGTCTTTCGCGCTGGTCGTCTTCCATGAGCCCCTACTTGGCATCGAGCTCGGCTCGCGCCGCGCCCGAGACTCGGTCACCCGAACGCTATCAGGGTGTCCGAAGTCCGAGTCTTTGAGAAGGAGACGCTCTGTGACACGCACAAATAGACCGCACTCGGACGTACATCCAGAGTTAGCGGCGCGCGGCTCGACAAGTTAATGCCACTCAGCACAGAGCCTGCCACGCCGGGCACGGCACAGCCTTGCGCTGGGCTTGCCCGGAGGCTCCGCCGAGCGCGCTTGACCCGCAAGATATTTACGAGTCGTATCGCGGCGATGCGATATGCGCTTTGGCTCTTGTTCGCCGCTTTTCCGCTCGCCTGCGCGCCGCAGGTGGCGGCTCCTCCGCGCACTCCCGAGCCGGCAGCGCCCGCGTCGTCGAGCGCGTGGAAGCAAGTCGAGCCGAGTCAGCAGAAGCTCGCGCTGGTGCCGAATCCAGCGGGCGTTCCGGCACCTGGCGAAAGCTGCCAGGTGTACGGCGCGCCGCCTTCGGCAAGCTGTGGCAACGCGCCCGCACGAGAGAGCCTGGCGGCAGCGCTCGCCCAGGCTGATCCGCTGAAGCGCGACGGCGCGCTCGGCTGCCTGGAGAGCGCGCCTGAATTCACAGCGGGGCTGGTGCGCGCGTTGCGCGCCGAGCTCGCACCGGTGGAGTGCGCAGACGTGCTCGGAGTGCCGTTGCTCGAGCCGCGCAAGCCCGGCCTCGACCGCCGCGTCGAAGACGTGCTGATCGCGCTCACTGCCGCGGGTAGGCTGTCCCGCCTGGTGCGGAAAGCGCCCGAGCTCAGCGCACCCTTCGACAAGGCACATTTCGGCGAATTTTTTCAGAGCGCGCTCAAGCCTTGGATCGTGACGCAAGCCGCCGCGATTCACGATCTGTCTGCCGTCGGCCCGAGCCTGACGCCGTACGCCAAGGGTGTGGTCGCAATCGAAGCAGGCTTGGCCGACATGCGCTTCGTCTCCGTAGTGCGGCAAGTCGCGTTACCGAAGGAGATGGACGACGACGCGGAGATTCGCGAGTCATACTACGCCGCGCTCGACGAAGCGCTCGAGCCACGCAAAGCAAGGGGCCGAGACGCGGCGCTGGTCGGTCTGCGCGAGCTCGCGAAGGAAGGCGTGCTGGTCGACCCGCGTGTGGAGCGAGCACGCGCATTACTCTCGGAGATCTACTCGGGCCGGCGCATCGACGCGCTCGACAAA
>DATHOI010000746.1:0-3106 GCA_035485095.1 Polyangiaceae bacterium
GCGACGCCATGCCGGAAGGCGGAGAGCTCCGCATCATCACCGAGCTGGTCCAAGGCTTACCCGACGATCCCGAAGCCAAGGGCAAATATGCCCGGTTACGCGTGGAAGACGACGGCGCCGGCATGGACTCCGAAACGCGGCGCCGCGCCTTCGACCCGTTCTTCTCGACCAAGGGCGCCGGTGACGCGAGCGGTCTCGGGCTCGCGACGGTGCACGGCATCGTGCAGCAGAACGGCGGGCGCGTGATCGTTACGTCCGAGCCCGGTTGGGGCACGCAATTTTCGGTGTATCTGCCGATCACCGACAAGCTCGAGACACCACGCTCGAATCCGCCGCCAGCGAGCTTGCTTCCGCCGCGCGCCGCGACGATCCTCGTCGCAGAAGATGAGCCGACGCTGCGCTCGGTGATCCGACGCTGCCTCGTCCGTTTGGGGCACACCGTGCTTCTGGCAGAAGATGGTCAGCGCGCGCTGCGTGTCGCTGCTGCACATTCGCACGCCATCGATCTACTCATCACCGACATCGTGATGCCGAACTTGGGTGGCGCTGAAATGGCCCGGCACTTGGCGGCGCAGCGCCCTGGCATGGGCGTGCTGTTCATCTCGGGGTACAGTTGGGGCGAGTCGCTGCCCGTGAGTGATCCCGCCGCGGGCGTCGCGTACTTGCAAAAGCCCTTCGACACTCGAGCGCTCGAGGCGCGCGTCGCGGAGCTACTCGCGGCACGCGCCGGTTCGGACGTGCGCCGTGCCGAATGACGCTACCGCGGCTTTCTGAGGAGTAAGTGGCCGTTGGGCCAGTACACATGTTTATGGGCGCACAGCGGCTCTCCGGCCTCGCTGCGCCACCCGCTCGAGAAGGACGTTCAGTGCCCGGCGTGGACGCACCCCCCCGATCAGTGCCACCAGCGCGTCGCCGTGGGGAGTAAATCGACGGGGCATGCGAAGAATTTGACCCGCTGATTGCTGGAGCTCGGGCCGAATGGTAGCCACGAATGCCAGCTGATGGGTACGAACGACGACGAAGCGCCCGCTGAGCGCGCCCTTCCCGGTTCCACTCAGCCCTTCAGCGCGGTGTACGCGGCCCACGCGAGTCAGGTGCGCCGCTACCTATTTGCGTTTGGCGCGCGCGCGAGCGACCTCGACGATCTCTCACAAGAGGTCTTCCTCGTCGTCATGGACAAGGGTGAAGCGTGGGCGCAGATCGAACGCATCGACCTGTGGCTGCGCGAGATCTGCCGCAAGGTGGCGGCCGGCCATCGTCGGCGTGGCGGTCGTCAGCACGAGGTTCCGGCGAACGACACCCTGGAGACAATCGAGGACGGCGCGCTCACCCAATCGGCCATACTCGAACAACGAGAGGACGCGGAACGGCTACACCGAGCCATCGACGCGCTCGATGAGGAAGCTCGCGACTTGATCGCGATGCACGAGCTCGGCGGGCTGCCTCTGGTTGATCTCGCAACTCTCGTCGAGCGCGATCGCAAGACCGTGCGAAAGCGCTTGGAGGAGGCCAATCGCCGACTGGTTCGGCTATTTCGCGAGCACGAAGCGCCGCGCGCGGGAACCGCCAGCCTGCCGCGAGCGCGCGTCGCTCCGCCTTCGCCGGCAAGCAGCAGCGGAGTGCACGTCGCGTCGGCGCAACTGCTCGCCCAAGACAGCGAGATCACGATCGGGTTGGTGGGCTCGGTGTTGATCGCAGTGTGGCCAGGCCGACCGACCGTGGACGCGCTCGAGCTGCTCGATCAGCACATGCAGCAAACGTCCGCGCGTTTGGGGAACGGGCTCGCTTACCTGGCGATCGTCGAGGCCTCGACCAGCACACCAACGCTCGAGGCTCGCCAAAAGATCACGCACATGATGAAGCGACACACGCGGTCTTACGAGGTGTACCCGCACGTATTGCTGGGCGGGTTCTCTTGGATCGTGCGTCCGATCATGTCCGGCCTCGCGCTACTCGCTGGCATCCCCAGCGTACCCTTCTTCGGCAGTGTGGAGCGCGCAGCGGCATGGCTCGCGTCGAGCGGCTCGAGCGCCCCGCGACTCGACACGGCGGCCCTGATCCGCGGCGCGAACGAGCTGCGCGAAAGCGCGGCGAGCCACTCGAGCCCCGGCCTCCGCTGACTTAGCGCGAAAGCGCAAAGGTCGCCGCGCGCGCGATCTGCTCGGCGTTCGGGCGCACTCCCGTGTAGAGCACGAATTGCTCGACCGCCTGCAGGACGATCACTTGCGCGCCGGTGATGACCATTTTGCCTCGCGCCCGCGCCGCGCGAATCAGCGGCGTTTCGGGCGGCACCGCGACGACATCGAAGACGACCTGAGCATCCTCGATGACGTCCAGCGCGAACGCGAGCTCTTCGGCTTCCGGCGCGCCCGTCATGCCGATGGGCGTGACGTTCACGAGCAGCGCTGGCCGGTTCGAACCGATATCCGCGCTCCATTCGAACCCGCACAGGTCGGCCAACGCCCGACCGGTGGCAGCGTTTCTGGCCACGATTCGACCCGAGCGAAAGCCCGCGTCGCGCATTGCGCAGGCGACGGCCTTGGCCATCCCCCCGCTCCCGCGCAGCGCAAACGTGGAGCTCGTCGAGACACCGTGGCTCGCGAGTAGGCTGGCGACGGCTGCGTAGTCCGTGTTGTAGGCGCACAGCTTGCCGTCGCGATTCACGATCGTGTTCACCGACTGAATGGCCGAGGCCGAAGCATCGAGCTCATCCAAGAATTCGATGCACGCCTCCTTGAACGGCATCGAAACCGCGCAGCCGCGAATGCCCAGCGCTCGAATGCCGGCAATCGCCGCCCTCAAATCGCGGGTGCTGAACGCCTTGTACACGAAGTCGAGCGAGAGCTCCTCGTACAGGAAATTATGAAAACGCGTGCCGAAGTTCCCGGGCCTGCCGGAGAGCGACATGCACAGAGCCGTGTCCTTACTGATGCGAAGAGTCATGGCACCGACTCTATGGGACGGGCCGGCGACACGACAACGACGCGCCGCAGACAGACCAAGCGACGAGCGTCACAGACGCCGGAGAAACGGCGCGGATCCTTAAAAATTGGCGGATTCGTCGTTGCCGACAGCGGCACACATCGACGACGAGTCCAGGCGTGTG
>DATHOI010000747.1:0-3269 GCA_035485095.1 Polyangiaceae bacterium
TTCATGGTCAAAGGCCAAGACGTGCGGCATTCGGGCCCGGGCTCGCACGGTTAGCGCATCCGGATCGCTCGGCGCGGCATTCGCACACTCGCGCTAGCCCACCGTTCGCGTGTAGCCTCGACGAATCGAGGAGTCGTGGCGCTGCGTTACGTCGTCTACAATCCCAAAGACTCGCGCAAATCGGAGCTGATGCGCGATCCGGTGCTTGGCCAGATCCTTCTCGCCGAAGGTGAGACGATCACCAAGGCGTTGGCGGCCGCACAAGCTCCGTCGGGCTCGGTGGTTTGGGACCGTCGCGAAGGGCGAGTCGCGTACACGGTTCCGTAGCGCTCGGCTCACGCGTAGCGAGAGCGCTACGTACGCTTAGAGCGCTACCAATTGCGCGCGATAGGACTCTTCGCCGCGCTGGGACGCTTGACCGGGGTTTTGCTGCTGCGGGCAAAGCCGCCCGCACTCGGCTTGTGGTTGGGTTTTTGAGCAACCGGTGCCGGCGCAGCGCTTGGTGTTGCTGACGGAGCGACGGCCTGCGCAGTGCTCGGATTAGCCGCAGCTTGATCGGGCGCCGCGGCGGTTGCCGGCGCCAGCGCGGTGGCGACTGCGGCTTGCCCAGTTGCGTTGAGCGCTGGCTCGCTCGCGACCGTCTCATCCGAATGCGAGCGGGTGGCCGCGCGGACGAGGCCCGCACACATGAGCAGCGCCGCCCCTCCAACCACCCAACCCACGATGCGGCGCAGCTTGTGTTGGCGTGCTTGCAGCGCCGGATTGACGACGGTGGGGGCAGCTGCCTCGGGGCGCGAGAGCCGCTCGTCACTTTCAGGTATCCCAAGCGGTGAGAAATTGTTCATGAACGGCTCGCGAACGCGCTGTTCATCCGACGAATCTGGAGCTGAAACTCGCGCACAAATACAAAGTACCCGCGCCGTCGCGCGCCAGGCCGAAAAGCGAAGAAAACACGCCGCCGCCAGCACTCGAGTGCGACATCGTCGCCGGCCTTGCACTCGCGACTTTATGTGTCAGACACGCGCTTCAGTAAAAAGAGACGTGCTCGATGCTGAAATTCGCAGTGCAGCCGGGCGCGGTGTCGTTTGGCGCGACGCTGAGCTGCCAAGCGAGCGAGCTGATCGACGTTTGATCGACGACCGAGGCGGGCATGCCGCCAGTCATGTCGGCAAACGCGACTTGCACGGCTCCGATGCTCGAGACCGGCGCGGACGGCGGATAGCACGCGCTCGCAGTGCTGTCGCAGGAGCCGCGTACCGCGTCGTCGGTGGTGGGTAGGTCAGCGCTGAATTGTGCCGACACGGTCAGTGCGCAGGTGCCTAGATCGCCGCTCAAGTCGAACTGGATACCCGTGTACTCCGAGGCGTCGATGCACGTCGATGCGCTGTAATACAAACCGAAGCCGACGTAGTTTTGATCCGCAGGTGAAGGCGTGTCGAGGCTGGTCGAAATCGTGAAGCCGTTGCCGTCCGCGGTCAGCGTGGGCACGAGGGTTGGTTGGCCCGTGGCCGCATACACGAACGAGCCCCAGTGATCCGTTGCTGGGCCGTAGGCGAGCGAACCGCCGCTGTCGGTGCCAGCGACGGTGATCGGCGGTTGTTGCTGCTCTCGCGGGCAGCTCAGCGCGGCGTCAGCGGTCCCATCACCCGCGTCTGCGTTGACGGCGTTGGTCGCCACGCCGGGTGAGAGTGGCGCTGCGCCCTCCTGGGCCGAAAATTGCGTGTTTCCATAGGTCCAGGCCGTAGCCGTTCCGCGATCGGGAATCTGAATGGCGGCCAGCGACAGTGCCGGCAAGGTGTACACGACTGCGGCGGGTGCCGGTGACAGGTCCGTCACCTCGAAGGAGAGAGCGCGGGCGTTGTTGTTCCAGTTGCTGACGATGATGTCCGTCTCGGTATCGGTCGCGTTGCGCGTCGCGTACGCGCGCACGCCTGCAGGCACCGAGGTGACATTGACCAATGTGGGCCCGAAGTACTGCGCGTAGAGCGCGAGCGCGTAGTACTCGGGGCGCGGCGTCTGGGTAGGGGGTTCGCCGATGATGCCGAGCGACCAATCATCGGTGTCGCTGATGTTCCAGAGCGCGGTCGTCCACAGGCCGAGGTTTGCGGACTCGCCCAAGGTATCGGCCAGCCAGAGCGCGGACGGCACCGTGCCGCTGCCTGCGTCCGGTACGTCGGAGGTGGGCTTGGCGTCGTACACGACGTTCATCTCCGTGATGGCGAGGGGTTTGTCGCCAAAGCCGGTGTCGCTCAAGATGCCGCGCACGGCGCTGATCACGCTGTCGAATGCCGGCAAATCCGCGGCAACGCGCGGCACGCTGGCCGCCACCGCACTGAACGGATAGCGATGAATCGCGATCACGTCGAACAAGTTGCCGCAGCCCTGCAGAATCGGCGTCAGCCAATCATTTGCCGTATTGGGGATGTAGCGCCAGGATAAATCAGGGCCCACGATCTGAATCGTCGGATCGACGCTCTTCATTTGCGCGACGTACGCGGTGGCGGACGCGCAGTAGTCGGCGGGCGCGTAGCCGGGGATCGCCGGCAGCGTCGGGTCGGTCAGGCCGCCTGAGTCCGCGTACAGATCGGGCTCGTTGCCGATCGAAAAATATTTCACGCCGTAACCTTGGGTGACGTTGGCGTACTGCACCATGGCAGCGGCGCTGGCTGCGGTCGGCGGCATGCCGTCCACGTCTGCCAAGAGGGGCACTTGGATCAGCGGCTGTGCGCCGACCGAACGTGCGTACGCGACTGCCGCATCCAGCTCCGAATGGCCGAAGGGCTCTGGACTGTTCGCGTCGTTGTTGTAACCGCCGACGCGCAGCACGGCGGGCAGCAACGGCTGCACTTGCGGCGCCGTGCCCGCGACGTAGTCGCCCCACACCGCGGGCCATTGCCAATAGTTCAGCGACCAAGTCGTGGTGCGCGGTGTTTTCGTCGCGACTGAAACCAGTACCGCACTCGGAATGGCCGTGCCCATCGCACCGCCGTCGGCAAGCGTCGCGCCGCCTCCGCCATTTGCGACGCTGCCCGCGCTGCCGTTGTCGACTCGACCACTGCAGCTCGCGATCGACAGCGCGAGCACGCAGACTCTGATTTGATTCCCCTTCAAAGCTCCGTGCTGCATCAAACCCAAGCGTAGGGTCTGTCAGCAAAGGGGTCGACCCTTCTTTTCCTAGTCGAGGTACTGGTGCGCTGAGCCAAGCAAGCGGCGCCAGAAATTCCGTGGGCCCGACGGGGCGAGACCCCAGAAATTAGTCCGGCTCGTGG
>DATHOI010000748.1:0-11005 GCA_035485095.1 Polyangiaceae bacterium
GTGGTGGCTCGCGATCGCCACGCCAGCTTCTTTTCGGCGCTCGCGCTGCTGGCGGCGGGCATCGAGCGCTTTGCCACCAACGTTCGTCATTGGCAACGCAGCGAGGTCGGGGAAGCCGAAGAACGCTTTTCGGTCGGGCAAAAGGGCTCGAGCGCCATGCCGCACAAGCGCAACCCCGTATTGAGCGAGAATCTGTGCGGGCTAGCGCGCGTCGTGCGCAGCGCGCTCACTCCTGCGCTCGAGAACGTCGCGCTTTGGCACGAGCGCGATATTTCCCACTCGTCGGTGGAGCGCATGCTGGCCCCCGACGCCACGACGACGCTCGGTTTCATGCTCGAGCGCGCGACGGGCTTGGTGGAAGGGCTCGTGGTCTACCCCGAGAACATGAAGCGCAACCTCGACCGAAGTGGCTCTTTGTTCTTCAGCGAGGCCGTCCTGCTGGCGCTGATCGGCAAGGGTTGTGGCCGGCAAGACGCTTACGTGCTGGTGCAACGCAACGCAATGACGGCGTTTCAAGGCGAAGGCCAATTTCGCGCGTTGCTCGGCGCGGATCCAGACGTGTCTAAGCTGCTCTCGCCCGCGGATCTCGACGAGTGCTTCGATCTCGAGCACTCACTCCGCTTCGCTGAGCAGATCGTCGATCGCGCCGTCCGCGCTTGAGTTGGCTCGCGTGGAAGAATCTGCGTTCGGCAGGCTGAGACGAGTCGCGCGCTCGTGCCAATAGCGGCGCGCGATCAGGCCTAAAATGGCGAGCGCGTGCCACGGGCGCACGCCACTCTGCTCGTCCGCGTACACGGGACGCACCGGCACTTCCAACACCGTCATGCCGCGCGCAGCCAGCATGCCGAGTAGGTCGTTCGGGTAGCCAAAGCGAGGCCACAGCTCGTCGAGCGGCAAGCTGGCGACCGCGCGGCGTGAGATCGCGGTGTAGCCGCACTGGCAATCGTCGACCGAGAGGCCCGTCGCCATGCGCGTCGCGGTCGCGAGCAACCGTCCGGCGACGCGGCGAGTGACGGGCATGTCCGAGGAGCGCGCGTGCAGAAAGCGATTGCCCTTCACGTAGCAAGCCTGACCCTGCACGACGGGCGCGATGACTCGCACTAGGTCCTCGGGGTCCATCTGTGCATCGCCCGCCATGACCGCGAGCACGTCGGCACCCGCGCTGAGCGCCGCGCGATAGCCAGTCACGATCGCCGCACCCACGCCGCCATTCCGAGCATGTACCCGGAGCTCCACGCGGGCGTCGCCGGCGCTCTGCACGGCTCGGGCCGTGCCGTCGTCGCTGGCGTCGTCGACCACGACGATCAGGTCGACGAACGCCGGGATCCCTGAAATGGTGCGCTTTATCAGGCGCGCCTCGCGGAAACAGGGGACGATGACGGCGACGCGCGCCGATTGCCACATCCTTGGTCGGCTAACACTTTCCTGACAGGCTGGAAAGCGAGATCCGTTCTAAGCTACGCGGCGTCGCATGGCCTCCGAAGCAGCGCCCGTCCCCTCCTCGCGAGCACCATCGCCGCGCGCGGTCCCGGCGCTCGGGCGCCGCGTGCTCGTGCGCGGGCTGCTCTGGGGCCTGTTCGGTTGTCTCGCGCTCGCGCTCATTGGCCTATTCGTGTGGGGTCGCTTCTCCTTCCCCAGTGATCGCACTCCAGAGGGTGCCTACTTGCGTATCGTGATCGCGGTGAACCGCGGGCACGCTGAAGATTTCTTCGCCTACACCGAAACGCGCGCGCAGCACGCTTGCTACACGATCCGTGACTACCGCAAGAACACGCGCGATCGCGTGCTGTCGAGCTTTCCCGAGCCGGAACGCACGAAGCTCGCCGCGAGCTACGCGGAAGATGCGGCCGCGCCCGATGGTGCGGACGTGTTCGTGCTCTATGCACGACGCAACGGCTGGATGAATCGCCTGCGCAAGGATCTATCGGGGATTGCCAAAGTGGAGATCCAAGGGGAGCGCGCGACGATCGAGACCGCGCGTGGCACGCGCTACGCTTTTCGTCGCCGCGAAAATGGCATCTGGGGGCTGACGATGTTCACCGCCACGCTCAGCGCGGAAGCCGAGAAGGCCGCGCGCGACTTGGAGCTGATCGACAAGGCCGCTGCGGACTACGAGCGCGCCGCCAAGGCCGACGGCACATGAAATGCGCGGCCTTCGCAGCCTTGATCGCGATCGGCTGCGGAAGTAAGCCGGGGCGAGCGCCCGTGCCCGGCGCAGGCTCATTGCTCTCTAGCGTAGCGCTCGCGCCGTCCTTCGCGACGCCCGCGACTTGGCGCTACCATCCTTCCCGCCAAGCCCCGGTAGAGGCGGAACGAGCGCTGAGCGACGGTCGGCTCTTGCTCGCCGGAAAGCGCGGTGAGCGTTGGGTGCTCGACCCGCACACGCACTCACTATCGGCTGGGGCGAGCTTGGCGCCAGAAGATTTGATCGCCGTGCTCGACGCGGGCGATCGCTATTGGTTCGTCGGTCAGAGCGGCACGAGCTACGAGGCGCGCGATCCACTCGGAAAATTCCTGCGCTCGAGCGCGCCACTCGAGCCGCTCGTGCGTGTCAGCGCCGCGTTGCAATCGATCGTCGGCATTCCGGCGGACCGCTCACTATTGCGAAGCTTGGATGGCGCGGCATCGTTCAGTAAGGTCGGTCCGCCACACGTCGCGTTCGCCGATGTCGAGCTCGGCAGTGACGGCGTCGGTCTCGCTCTTGCGGTCCCCGAAGCGCTCTGGCTGACACGCGACGCAGGCGCCACCTGGTCAGCGCTCCCCGGAAAAACGCACGGCGTCGTAGAGCTCTCCCGCAACCTCAACGGTCATATCCAAGTCGACACGGTTTTTGGACCGTATCGCTTCGTCGAAGAACCGCCGAGCCTCCAACCGGGCGCGGAGGTCGTGCCGAATCCCATCACCGATCGGCCGCCGCGTGGCCCCGACGCCAACGCGTTGGCAGACGGTCGGGCGATCATCGAAGGGCCGCTGTACCTCGAAATCTCGGCCGCGCCCGCGCACCCGAGTGACTACGAGCTGTTCCAAGGCGCGCTCGACGGCAAGCTCGAGCCCAAGGCGATCCCGGAGCTCAAAGGGTGCCGTAACGCGCGCTTGACTGGCTTCGCAAATTACCTGGAATTGGCTTGTTTTCGCGGCTCGATCGACGGCACCAGCGTGCCCGTCTCGTTCTTTCGCAGCGACACCAAGGGCGAGCACTTCGAGCTCGAGCCGTTCAACGCCTTCGGCAATCCGGAGCTGTTCCACTTCGCGCTCGGTGCAGGGGGCAGCTTAGTCGCGAGCGGCCTCTGCGCGGAGCCCAGCATGGGCTGCGCGCCAGGCGGAGTCTTTCTGCGCCGTGAAGCTCCCCCCAACGAGCGGCCGGAAAAAGACGCCGCCGCGGACGCCAGCGCGAAGCGACCCAAGCTCGAGCTCTTCGCGTCCGCAACGCCTTCGCTCGCCGACAATGCGCTGGGCGTCACCGTCTCGCTCGACGGGCGCACCGCGTACGCCGTGGGCCGACGAACGAAGACCGGCGCGCTAGCCGTGTTCACGTCTCACGACGGCGGCAAGAGCTTCGACGTGCACGACCTCGATCTGGTGCGCGCCGACGCGGACGACGAGGATCAGTATTGGGAGCGCTCACAATCGGCGCTGCATCTGGAATCGTTCGCGGCGGCCGAGGACGGCTCGTTGGGCTTGGTCGTCGCCGATCGGCGTGGGCGCGCGCTGATCGTCGTCGACGAACAAGGGCGCATGCTCTCCGCCTCGAAGGCGCCAGACGAGCGCGCACTGGTCGCAGCAGTGGGCGCGCGCGCGTTCGCCTTGACGCCAAGCACGCGAAAAACGTGGGAATCCATGGACGGCGGAGTCACGTGGCAAGCCCTCGGGCGTTTCCCAGTCGCGCTCTGCACGGGCGACTCCGAATGCTACGTCAAGGTGCGCTGCGCGCCGCTCGGATGCGTCATCGGCAGTGAGGTCTCGCGCATTGGTTGGGTCGGGCAGAGCGATGAGGACGTGGACTCCCTGCCCCCACCGGGCCTCGACGCGAGTCCGCCCAGTGAGCGCAAGCTGCGCGCGCCCGTTGCCTGCACGCTAGAAGACACCCCATGGCAGACACTGCCGGGCGTGCGCGAACTCCCGACCTCGCACCACGCAGCCTTCGGCAAAGCCGCCTTCGTCGTCACGGCAGAGGACGCGGCGCACGCGTCGGTTGCCTCCATGCACGGCATTGGCGGCCCACGCCCACACGTCGAAACCACCAGCCTATTGGCGCCCGTCAGCGAGCGGGTCTCGACCTATGCATTCGTGCTGCTCGATCAGGTCGAGGGTGCGGCCGCGCTTCGCTATCGGGTGCCCGACGATCCCGCGAAAGACGATCACATCCGCAACGTCGAGATCGCCTGGGACAACGCGCTCGCGGGTCAGCTGGCGCGCGTCCGGCTCGCGGACGGCGGCCTCGCTGCGCCCGGTGACTACGAGAGCGGCGACGGCGTCGTGCACGCGGATCCGGATTTGCTCAGCATTGGCGAGGGCGGGCTGTATTTGCGATTGCATCACGCCGCCGCGGACCGCCAAGAAACCTGGTATTTCGACGGCCATTCGAGCTCGCGCATTCCGAAAGTTCAATGGCCGGCATTGGGCAAAGTGCGGGCGCGCTCGGAGATGGCGCGCATCGACGGCGCGAATTTGCCGTTGCTGGTCTTCGACCGCGGCATCGCGATTGCGCGGGCGCGGCTCGACGGGCAAGACTTCGTGTTCGACGCGGAAACGACCGCGCTGCCGGAGCCGAGCTTCTTCGGCCAGAACGTGACGAGCGACATCGCTTACCTGAGCAAGAACTCGGGTCTACACGTGCAGACTCAGAGCCTGCTCGGAGCGCGCGCCAGCGCCGTCTTCTACCCATTTCGCGCAAGTGGTGACGTGATGGGCGCGCCGGTCCCCGTACCCACACAAGCGAACCTCGCTGACCGGCCAAGCCGCTGCGCGGCGAGCGATCTGACGAGCACGCCGCGCATCAACGCGCCCTTTTTACCAGGTACACGGCATCCGATCGTGGTGACGGACAACTCGGACGCGCCACGGCTCTTCTTGAGCTCGGGCTTCGTGCTCTACGGCACACCGGAAAACGCCTGCAGCACCGCCTTCGACGGCGACGAAATCCCAGTCGACGCCGCAGCGCCCCGCCACGAACGCGTGCTCATCCTGCTGGACGACCTGGAACATAGCTGGCTCTTCCGCCTAGTCGGCGACTCGAACGCCACCCCACCCGCGCTCCAATACCGCACGCTCAAGTGCCACTTCGAACCTGACCTCGACGTGCCCAGCGACGTGTATCGCGCGCCAGGCACGCTAGTGCCGCGCGGAGGGTGACTGGTGTCAACCAAACCGCGGAGCTCCACACCCTCCGCGATGCGAAATCTGATGTTTAGGTGTAAACTTCAGATTTGAAATGAAATCGGGGCTACCCGACCATGAAGACGCGATCGGCTCCAAGCGGACCCGGACCGGATTCACCGCAAGCGTCGGTTCAGCCGTTCATGTTCGCGCGCGACGCAACGTGAAGAGAGCGATCTCTGGTGGGACTGCGAGGCGCATCGGGGGACCTGTCGTGCCCAGGCCGGCGTTGACGTACATCGTCGTTTTGCCGGAGTAGACGGGGCCGCGGGAGCGTTGATTGGTGAGCCGAGCGAAGTTGAAGCGCTGACTGAGGAATGGAATGCCGAGTTGGCCGCCGTGGGTGTGGCCCGTGAGCACCAGATCGGCGCCGGCCTCGACTGCCGCGTCGAACGACGTTGGATAGTGTGACAAGAGCACGATTGGCGCACCTGCTGGCTGGCCACGCAGCGTGCGTTTGACGTCCGCGGGGTCGGCGTGGCGCGCGTCCATACCGGCCACGACGAGCTCGGCGTTGCCACGGCGCACGGTGCGCGAGTCGTTTCTGAGCACGGTGGGGCCGAGCTCGGAGATCAACCGGGCGAGCTCGTCATTGGCGTGCAGGTCGTGATTGCCCATAGTCACGAACACGCCGTCTTTTGCGCGCAGTGTTGCGATCGCTTCGGCTGCGTCGTGGTAAAAACCGCCGCCACTCGTCACCAGATCCCCGGTGACGACGGCTAGATCCGGCGCGAGCGCGTTGCTGAGCTCGGCCCATTCTAGCGCGCGCGATTTCGGATCGAAGCTGCCAACATGTAAATCGCTCAGCTGCGCTATCGTGTAGCCCTCGAGCTCCGGCGGTAAATCCGCGATCTCCACGGTGAGCCGGCGGATTTGCACCAAGCGCCGCTCGACCCAAATTGCCCACGCCGAAACCAGAAGTCCGAGCGCGTAACAAGCGCCCACGCCCACCCGCCAAAGTGCCGCGACGCCAGCCACCGTCGAGCCTTTGGCGAGCCCGACGAGCAACGCACCGGCGAAGCACACCGGGCCGAGCATGAGCGTGAAGACCGTCGCTCCGAAGTGCCAGAACAACGGCGTGTCGATCAGCCGTGTGATCCACCGCGGCCGTGGCCGATCGCGCATCTGCGCCATGAAGCGGCGCGCCGTCGCCCAATACAGCACGCCCACGACGGCCAGTGCCGCCGGCAGCGGCATCAAGCGCGACAATGCCACCGCGAACAGCGCCTCTGCGCAGCCGATCACGCCCACCGGCAGCCAATACAGCCGCCGACGGCGTTTCATCGACGCTGACGAGCCCGAGCGGTAACCAGAGCTTGAGCTGGTTTGGCTCGGGCTCGGAGCCGCTCCGCTCAGGCCTTCACCAGGTCGGCGAGCTTGGCTTTAGTGGTGAGGCCGACATGCTGGGCAGAGCGCTCACCGTTCTTGAATACCATTACGGTGGGTACGCCACGCACGCCGAGCTTGCCGGCCGTGACGGGCGAGTCGTCGATGTCGAGCTTGCCGACCTTCACTTGGCCATTCAGATCCTCGGCCAGTTGATCGACAATCGGCGAGAGCTGTTTGCACGGTCCACACCAGGTCGCTGTGAAATCCACCAAGACCGGAACGGTCGACTTCAGAACTTCTTGCTCGAAGTTAAGATCGTTGAAAACATGAACCTTATCGGATGCCATTGGGACCGCTCTCCTACGCTGCTCTTGGGGTAATCGAGCAGCAGGCAGCAAGATAATGCTTGTTCTGAAGTCAGGGAACCCCCCTGCTTCGAGCACGCCGGGCTCCGCAGCCTGGCCGTGCATCCCCACCCCCTGCGCTTTGGCGAGGAAAAACCGTTTTGAGACGCGCGAGTGAAGAAGTCGGGGCAGGTTCTGCCGAGAGTTTGCCAGGCGAGCCGTGGTCGGCGGCGTGGACGGTCGAAGCGGTGATCGAGACGCTCGAACCGTTGGCGAGCGATGAGCGACAGGCGCGAATTCAGTCGGTGCTCGAGCAACGCCTGGCCAGCGTGACGGTGCTGCTGGACGCACCGCACGATCCTCACAACGGCTCGGCCGTGATGCGCTCCTGTGATGCGTTCGGCATTCCGACGGTGCACGTCGTGCCACGTGAAGAAGCCTTCTTGATCGCGCGCCGCATCACCAAAGGCACCGAGCGTTGGCTCGAGGTGCACAACCACGCAAGCCCGGAAGCCGCCGCAGAGTACTTGCAGCGCCAGGGATTCGAGCTCGTCGCCACGCACCCGCAGGGTGAGCTCACTCCGCCTGACCTCGCGCACATCCCTCGCCTCGCGCTGCTGCTCGGCAACGAGCACGAGGGCATCTGCGCGAGCTTGCAGCGCGCAGCGAGCCGAGCCGTACGCATCCCGATGCGCGGCTTCGTCGAGAGCTTGAACGTGAGCGTGGCCGCGGCCGTGCTGCTCGCTGCAGCGACGCAGGGGCGTCCTGGCGATCTAGCGCTTCCAGAAAAGCGACGCCTGTACGCGCGCGCCCTATTCCGCTCCGTGCCGCGCGCTGGCGAGATCCTCGCGGCTCGCACGCCGCTCGCGGCCGAGCCGCGCCGCGCTACGCCGCGCGACGGAGCCGCGGAAGCGCCCGCTCCACCCGCGAAATCCGAGGGATAGTTTCCAATTTCGACGCGCAAGTACTAGCTTCCCGCTCGCATCTCATGACTCGTCCCCAACTCGGACTCAGCGTACTCGGCCCCGCCACGCGGGTGACAGGTCGCATCAGTGGCGACGGCGCGTTGCGCATCGAAGGCCTGGTCAAGGGCGACGTGAACGTGCGCGGCGAGGCGGAGATCGCCGAAGGCGGTAGCCTGGAAGGCAACTTGTCCGGTGAAGCGCTCGACATCGGCGGCACCCTGCTCGGTGACGCGCGTGCCGAGAGCGTGATCGCGGTTCGCTCCGGCGCCCAGGTGCGTGGCGAGCTGCGCGCCGCCGAGGTTTCGATCGAAGCTGGAGCCCGCATTTCGGTGCGGCTCGAAACCGAATTCGAGCTCGATTTTGGCGCGGCCCAGCGGCGGCGCTAGACCCCAATTTTCTCGAGATTTCTGGAGAGGCGACACGGATGGCAGGCACGGTGATAGGCGAAGGGCTCACGATCGAGGGCGACATCACGGGCGACGAAGAGATCGTGATTCACGGTCAATTGCGTGGTCGGCTGACGACGACCGACGCCGTGACCGTGACCGGCACCGCAGTCGTCGGCGCGGACATCACGGGCTCGAGCCTGAGCGTCGCGGGTCAAGTCACCGGCGACGTGACGGCGACCGAGCGTGTCGACATTCAAGCGGGTGGCAAGCTCGTGGGCGACATCAAGGCCGCTCGCTTCACCATTGCAGACGGTGCCTCGTTCAAGGGCAACGTCGACATGGAGGTTTGAGACGCATGGCCGAAAACTCGGTGATCGGCGCGGACACGGTCGTGAGCGGCCACATTCGCGGTCAGGGTTCGCTCGAGATTTTGGGCCGCGTCGAGGGCGACGTGACACTCACCGGTAACGTCGTGGTCGGCGCGACGGGCCGCGTGCGCGGCAACCTGAGCGCCGCGCAGCTCACGGTGGCCGGCCAAGTCCAAGGCGATTTACGAGGCACCGAGGTCGTGCTCGTGGAGCGCGGCGCACGAGTGGCCGGTGACATCGCGAGCCCACGCATCGGCATTGCGCCCGGCGCGTTGGTGCGTGGCCACGTGCAGACCGACGGCGAACCAGCGCTCGCGCCAAGCGTGGCGGCGCGTCGGCCCGCCGTGCAACCCCGCGTCGTGGCAGCACAACCTGCCGCAGCGCGTGTCGCCGCTCCGCAACCCGCCGCGGCGCGCGTTGCGGCGCAGCCGATTTCCCCCACGCTGCTCAAGGCACCGCACAAAGCGGAACCGCGCAAACCGGAGCCCGCGCGACCGCCGGCGCCGCCCGTTGCAATCGAAACGGAATCCGCGTCAACGCGCCCGGTGAAGGTCGAGCCGCGTCGCCCGCCGCCACCCGTCGTGCCCGTGATCAGCAAGGGCACGAAGGCAAAAAAGAAGAAGGGTCGCGACTGAGCGCGCCCAAGTGTCGTAGCGTCGCGCCATGATCGATCCGAAAGGGCGCGCGCGTTTAATCGACCTGCTGCGGGAGCTCAGTTTCGAGCGTCGCCGAGTGACGCTCGCATCCGGGCGCGAGAGTGATTTCTTCATCGATTGCAAGCAGACGATCCTCACGGCCGAAGGGCATGCGTTGGTCGGAGAGCTGATGTTCCAAGCACTCGATGAGTTGCCTACATGCGACGCCATCGGCGGCGTGGAGCTGGGCGGCTGTCCACTCGCTAGCGCCGTGTCATTGGTCAGCTTTCAGAAGGGCCGGCCGCTGACCGGCTTCTACGTGCGAAAAGAGCGCAAAGACCACGGCACTGCCAAGCTCGTCGAAGGCGACAAGTCGCTCGAGCCGGGTACCCGCATCGTGCTGCTCGAGGACGTCGTGACCACGGGCGGCTCGAGCCTCAAGGCCGTCGAAACCCTGAAAAAGGCCGGTGCGGTGGTGGTGGGCATCATCGCACTCGTCGACCGTCAGGAGGGCGGCGCGGAGACCATTCGCGCGGCCGGTTTGCCGCTCTTGACCCTGTCGACTCGCGCCGACTTCATGGAGTAGCCTGAAGGTCATGCGCGCGATCCGCTCGAGCTCCGGTCGCCAGTACCTGGAGGTTTCGCGCTGGACCGCGCTGCTCGGGGCGACTGCAGCGCTGCTATTGAGCCCGCACGCTCACGCCGCGGAAGAAGCCAAAGAGCGCGCGATCACGCCGGGCGAGGTCGAATCGTGGCTCGACTCCAACGGCAAGCCGAAGCCCGACGCCGACACGGGCGCCGGGGATGAAGACCTCGCGCCGCCACCACCACCGCGGCACAGAGGCTTCGTCGTCGAATCGAGCGTCGGCGCCTTCGGCCAGCTCGGCGACATGAAACACATTTCGCCGATCGCGCCCTGGTTTCGGCTGCAGTTCGGCTACGAGCCGCTGCGCTTTCTGATGGTGTTCGCGGAGGGCGACTTGATGGTCTCGAACACGTCGTACGCCGCCCAGCCGCCTCCCCCGCGCACTTACGCGCTCTGGGGGTTTGGCGCGGGTGTGCGTGGCACGGTCAAGCCCAGCGATCGCGTTGGCTTGTACGTGCAAGGCAGCCTGGGCGGCGCCGAGATCAGCGATGACGTGCTGGGCATCTATGGCTACCCGAATGCCGACAAGTTCAACTTGTACGTAGGCGGCGAGCTGGGCGTCGAGTGGTATCAAGTGGACCCGCACCTAGCGCTCGCGCTGCACGGCGGTGTGCGCGACTACACCGCCGCTTTCAAGCGCGATGAGAGCACGGGCCCCCCCCTGGCCTGGGTTTCAGGCGTGGCCTTGCGCTACACGTTTTGAGCCTTTGGGCCGAAAGGGCGCGTTTCGTGCTTGCCTTCGCGGCAGGGGCGAGTACAAAAAAGCGTTTTCTTTGGCTCTTTTCCGGGCGAGATCTTCTGTTCTCGTTCCGCGCCCGGCTGGTCTGAAATCACGATCGGCCCGGCGGAAGGTTCGCGAGTTTGGATAGCGATCTGGCCGAGTCGATTTCAGCGCTGCGTGACGCGTTCAGCCAGCGACACGTGCGAGCCAAGTTCGGCAAAGCCGAGCCCGC
>DATHOI010000749.1:0-4236 GCA_035485095.1 Polyangiaceae bacterium
GCGGGCGTCAATATCGACAGCCTACCGACCACTGGCGCGCTCGCGGAGACCGAAGCCACCGCGGCGGCGATCAGCGCTGCGTTGCTCGCGCCCGGTCACAAAGCCGCCGGGCGCCCCGAGAAGGCGCCAAGGGACGACGCGCCCCCCTCGAAGAAAGAAGCGGCAGCCGCGCCCGACCCAGCTCCGGCGCCCGACCCGGCTCCGGTGGTGGAAGCGCCAAAGCCCGCCGCGCCTGCCGAGGCCTTGCCGCCCCCGGATCAGCGCGCGCCGCTGAATCGCGGCGCAGCCATGAGCGCGCTCACTTCGGCGGCATCAGCGGCGATGTCGTGCAAACGCCCGGATGGGCCTACGGGCTCCGGCACCGCGACCGTCACGTTCTCGCCAGACGGCCCGGTGAAGTCGGTCAGCGTTTCGGCGCCTTTTGCCGGGACGCCGGTCGGGCAATGCGTAGCCAACGCGTTCCGCGGCGCGCACGTGCCGCCCTTCAGCGGCAGCTCCTTCACGCTGCCCAAGGGCTTTCAGATCCCGAATTGATCGGCCCGGGCCGCGGCTCGGCTAGCGCCCGCCGCGCCAGTGCCCACGTTCGTCTTCGAACGCGCGCGCCAAACGGCGCTGTTCTTGGATCAGTGCGCCGTAAAGTTTGGGCACACGCACATCGGCGAGGAACGCTGCAAACACGTGTAGCGTCGCTTCCGCGTCCGCTGCGGCGCGGTGCGCATTCTCCAGCACGATCCCGAGCCGCTGCACCACATCCCCGAGCGCCCGGCTTTTTTCGAGCTTTTGCAGCTCGCGCGCCCAAACCAGCGGGTCGACCCATTCGACACCTTTGCGAAAGGCCGGTGGCACTTGCGCGGGCAACGACTCCACACGACCGAGCTCTGCTTGCAGCACTTTGCGGTCGTACTCCGCGTTGTACGCCATTGGCACGTAGCCGTGCAGGCAGCCGTACAGCTCCTCGACGATGGCGTGAAACGCCGGGGCGTCCTTCACTTCATCGTCGCCGATACCGTGAATGTCGAAGGCCTCCTTGGGGATCGGCCGCCCCGGATTGACGAGCCAGCTCTTCCGCTCGATGACGACACCGTCGCGCCAGAGCACACACGCGACTTCCACGACGCGGTCGGTCAACGGATCGCGACCCGTCGTCTCGGTGTCGATGGCGGCAAAGTACAACCCGTGTACGGCGTGATCAGCCGCGAATTCATCGAGCAACCCGGCAGCGACGACGCGCAGCAAGTGCGCGATCCCCGGGTAATGACGCCCACTCGGAAAGCAGCCGTGATCGGCGCTCGTAACTCTCAAAGAGTGCCGGCCTTGGGCTTCGCTACCTTGGCGCTCACTTTGGCCGAGGTAGCCGGAGCAGCGCTTCCGCTCGCGACCGCACTCGGCGCCGAGCTCGGCGCGTCTTCTGCGGCATGCGGCGCGGGCGTACCGCCCATCAACTGGATCTCGAGCGAAACCCAGTCGTCGATGTCCTCTTTGAAGTCACCGGTGTTTTCGAACTTCCGACCATTGATGAAAACCGACGGGGTGCCGGAGAGCTCGAGGTGCTCGCCTTCCTTGCGGTCGCGCGAGACGAAGTCGGCCACCGCCTCGCTGTCGCGATCTTGGATAAAGCGCGCCATATCGAGACCGATCGATTTGGCATAGCGCTCGACGTTCGACGGCTCGAGCTGTTGCTGGTTGTCGTACAGCACGGCGTGCATTTCCCAGAACTTGTTCTGCTTGTACGCGGCGACCGCCGAGCGGGCGGCTTTTTCCGCATATTGATGCATGCTGAGCGGGAAGTTCTTGAACACGAAGCGCATCTGGCCGTCGTAGCGCTTGTACAAATCGTCCAAGATGGGGCGCGCGGCTCCGCACGCCGGGCACTCGAAGTCCGCAAATTCGACGAGCAGCACGGGCGCCCCTGCAGGGCCCTTCGCCGGCGAATCGTCGAGCTCGATGTTCTTGACCGCGTCCGGAGAAAAACGAGCTCGATAGGCCGCTTCGATCTGAGAGCGCGTGCGGCCGCGCTGGACCTGTTTGACGAGGTAGCTTGCCGCGGGTGCGCACTGCTTACAGCTTCTATTTTCTTGCACGCACTGCGCTAAGTTGACCGGCTGATCCGGACACGGCGCGAGCAGCTCCGACACGTAGCGCGACCAATCGGATTTCTCGCGACCGGTCAGCGCGGAGGTATCGACGCCATTGAGCGTCACGTCTTTCACCTCGGGTCGCGTTGGGGCTGCTTCCGAGCCGCCCTCGCCGGGCGAACGACAGGTGGTCAATTGGGAATTGAAGAGGGCGAAACTCAAGGCCGCCCCAGCCAAGCGCAGGCTGATCATTGCGGGGCCGAGCGTAGTCTCGACTCGGGCGGTCTTGGAAGATGGATCGCGAAGGAACCGCGCTAACTCGCCGATTTCGCCGCTTTGTCGGCCACTTCGGGATTTTCTCGCCAAAATCCGAGTCCTTTCGAGCACCGCTGGATGGCGAAGGCGCGGGGAGTCATGTAAATCGCACCCTCCGGCATGTCGGACGTCTCGACGCCTTCCTACCCTCCAGATTCCGCCCAAGGCATCGCTCCGCCACCTGGGGTGCGACGCACGATTGCGGTCGGCGGCGGGCGTGGCGGCGTTGGCAAGAGCGTAATCGCCACGAACCTCGGCGTGTACGTCGCGCAACTCGGCCGCTCGGTGCTGCTCATCGACGCCGACCCAGCGGGCGCGGCGCTGCACACCGTGCTCGGCCTCGAGCTGCCCGATTTGCCCGAGTCGAGCGAGGACGCCGAAGAGGACGAGCTCGTCGCGCTCCCCACTCAAGTGCCGGGGCTACAGCTCGTGCCGCAAGGCTACCGGGTGGGCTCGACCGTGCCGGTGCGCCCGGGCCGAAAACCACGCTGGGCACGTCAAGTCGACAAGCTCGACATCGACTACGTGATCATCGATCTGGGCGCGAGCACCGGACCCGCCACGCTCGACCTATTCTTGACGGCAGACATCGGGATCAGCGTTTCGTCACCCGAGCCACCGAGCATCGAAGCCACGTACCGCTTTACGCGCGCCCTGTTTCACCGCGCCATGCGGCGATTGCTCAGCAAGGACCGCTTCAAAATGCGGCTCTTGGAGCGCGCCGAGGCCGATCTCGGGGCATTGCCCGCGCCCCAAGATCTGGTGCGCGCGCTCGCGCGTTACGACTCGAACTTGGGCGAGGTCGCAGCCGCCGAGCTGACCAAGCTCAGGCCTCGGCTGATCGTCAACAATTGCCGCTTGCGCGGGGACAACGAGCTCGGGCCGGCCATGTGCGACATGGCTGAACGCTACTTGGGCGTGCACTTCGACTACGTCGGGCACGTCGAGCAAGACGACGCAGTGTGGCTGAGCGTCGCGCATCGTCGGCCGGTGCTGATCGACAGTCCGACCAGTAAGAGCGCGCGCAACCTGGAGCGCATTGCGCGGCGTGTGCTGGCTCTGACGACCACGCGTGAGCAACAACCAAAGATGCCGACGCTCTCGCTCGTGCCGGCTGAACCGAATCTGTATGATGTGCTTTGGACGCATCAAAGCGCGAGTGATGAAGATTTACGCCGCGCGTACAAGCGCCAACGCGAGCTCTATCAAGCCGGCAGCCTGCCGCTGACTTCTCTGCTGCGCGGCGAGCAACTACGCACCGAGCAAGCGCGGGTCGAAGAAGCACACGACACCTTGCTCGATCCACTGCGCCGCAAGGCCTACGACGCCTCGGTATTTCCGTCGCAGCCAGCCGAGGCGCCTGCGCGCAACGCGGCGCTCGACAGCGCGCTCGAAGCCGAACGCACGATGCTGCAAAAGGAGCTGGCGCGCGAGATCAACGGGGAAACGGAGTTCACCGGCACGCTGCTGCGCAAGGTCAGAGAATCTCACGGCATCGAGATTTCCGAGATCGCCAAGCTGACGAAGATTTCGTCCACACACTTGCTGGCCATCGAGGCCGAGCATTTTTCGGAGCTGCCCGCGCTCGTGTACACGCGCGGCTTCGTGCAGCAGCTCGCCAAGTTCCTGAAACTCGACGCCACACAGGTGTCAAAGACGTATTTGCGGCGCTTGCGCGAATGGCGCGCGCTGGCCGACGGGGACTCCCAGCCTTGAGCGGCAAGGGAGAGCGGGGGCTCGACCTGCCGCGCGACTCGGCGTTCACGATCGCCGTCTTCATGGTCGCGCTATTGCCGCGGCTGTTCGTGGCCATCGCGTGGGCAAAAGAGCCGGTATGGGACGGCCA
>DATHOI010000750.1:0-4469 GCA_035485095.1 Polyangiaceae bacterium
GACGTGCGCGTGATCTGTGGCGGTATCATCCCGAGCGTCGACGAGCCGGCGTTGTTTGCGGCAGGCGTGGCGTTGGTCTTCGGCCCAGCCACGAAGATGCCGGAAATGGCCGGAAAAATCCTGGATCTTTTGGATCGCGCGGAGACCTCCAGTGAGCCAGGTGGCGCGTGACGTTCGCCTCCGATCTCGCGCACGCCGTGCATGGCGGCGACCGGCGTGCGCTGTCCAAGGCCATCACGTTGGTCGAGAGCTCCAAGGCGGATGACCAAGAGCCCGCGCGTGAGCTCTTGGCCTTGCTCACGCCGGTCGCTCGAGCGAGCTTCCGTATCGGCGTTACGGGTGTGCCGGGCGCCGGCAAGAGCACGCTGATCGACACGCTCGGCGGTCGCGCGATTGCGGACGGGCGGCGCGTGGCGGTGCTGGCGGTCGATCCGTCGAGCCGCGAAAGCGGCGGTAGCCTGCTCGGCGACAAGACGCGCATGACGCATTTGTCGAGCGAAGCCTCGGCCTTCATCCGGCCGAGCCCCACGCTGGGCGTATTGGGCGGTACGGCAGGCCGCACGCGCGAGGTCATCACGCTCTGTGAAGCCGCAGGCTACGACCTGATTTTCGTCGAGACCGTCGGGGTCGGACAGTCCGAGGAACGTGTGGCCAGCATGGTCGATTGCGTACTTCTCGTGCTGCTCGCGGGCGCTGGCGACGAGCTATCGAGCATGAAGCGCGGTGTGCTCGAATCAGCCGACCTGATCGCGTTCAACAAGGCAGACGGCGAGCGCGCGCGGGGCGTCGAGGCAGACGCGGTTTCCTTGCGGGCCAGTCTCGGTATCAGTCGCGCCAGCCGAGCGCCCGACGTATTGGTCTTGAGCGCCCTCGAGGGCAGGGGGATAGACGTGCTGTGGGGCGCGCTACTAAAAGAGCAGGCTGAAGCCGAACGGCGCGGCACGCTCCAACTGCGGCGTGCTCGGCAACGCCAGGCTTGGTTCGAAGCGGCGCTTCAGGAGGCGTTGCAAGGGGTCTTCGCAACGAGCCCAGAGCTGACGGCCCTGCGTGCAGCGGCCGCGCAGGACGTAGAAAGCGGAGTGTTGTCAGCGCCCGAAGCGGCACAGCGCTTGGTCACGACGCTGCTCGCTCGACGCAGTGACTGACGCGCCACGCGGGTGCACGCTCGCGGAGCCGCGCTGTTTCAGAATGTGAGCGCGACCGGCCGAGGCGCGTGAGTCGCGCTCGTCCTCGTGTTCGACGAGGCGCGCTGACTCGAGCTAGCGTGGTATTCGCCAAACCAGCGTTCCAAGCGGTGCTCGGC
Source organism: Polyangiaceae bacterium (assembly GCA_035485095.1). GTDB lineage: Bacteria > Myxococcota_A > Polyangia > Polyangiales > Polyangiaceae > PMG-095. The sequence continues at coordinate 1,304 of DATHOI010000750.1, forward strand.
GGCTTCTGGCGACAGGCCGCCACGTTGTGCCAAGAACGCCACAAAGTCAGTCGGGGGTGAATCCGGGGCGGAGCAGGTGTTCATGGGGATCTCGAGGGGAAAAGGCGTTTTGAATCTGCGACAATGCAAGTACCGGGTGAGCGCACCGCTCTCAAGCACTTGCCGTGCCAATCCCATGTTGATTTCGTTGCATGGACGACCTGCGACATTTAGAGCCGAGTCGCTGCTCGAGACGTGGCGCGCCGCCGTTCAGCGTGCGGCGCGGTGCCATGGCAAAAGCGGACACTGTGTCCTCCTTGCGGCGCCACACGCCAGCCTCACGCCAGCATGGCAACTGAAGCGCAGGTCACGACTCGCGCCGCGTAGTGCCGGCACGTGTCGACATGTGTCCACGCTGCGAGCGTGCGCAGCGCCGCACTCATTCAGCTTTGCGCAGCTCGTGCCAGCGCGGCGAAGGCTTCGATCACTGCCGGCGGTGCTTGCACTAACTCGAGCAGCACGCCTTCAGCGGATCGCGGTGAGTCTGCGCTCGGCTTCGGGTGCACGAAGCACACCGCGTGACCGGCAGCGCCAACGCGAATCCCGCCTGGCGCGAAACGCACGCCTCGCGCGCTGAGCCACGCATGCGCGCTCGGCAAATCATCTACCCACAACCCGAAGTGATTGAGCGCGGGCTCATGCACCTTCGGCTTCGCGCTCGGGTCGACTGGTTGCATCAGGTCGAGCTCGACACGCGTGGCGCCTGCGCCAATGTCGACGATCGCTTCACTGACATTTTCAGCCACGCTTTCGAAGTGCCCGCGCAATGGCAGGCCCAAGAGCTCGACCCAGAAATCGAGCAGCGGCTGCTTGTCGAGCGCACCAATGGCGATCTGCTGTACGCCAAGGACGCGAAAAGGTCGCTCTGACATGCGGGACCTTCTCTCGCTCATTCCCTCAAGGGAAGCGAGCCTGCACGCCGCCCTGCAGCTCGAGCTCGCTGTGAATCGAGCGCAGGATGCCGGTGGTGAGCCCCGCGTCCAAGAAGAAGCCCACGAACTTGGCGACGTCGATCTGTGGCCCCGCCGCGAGGTGAAACAGGAGATCCTTCTTGTAGCTGAACTTTTGAAACGCGGGGTCCCCGCCGCCGCCCTCGAACTCGTAAGCCAGCGCCGGGTCGATGAAGATCTTGAACGGGGAATCACTCATCGTGTAAATGCGCGCGCCGGCGCCAAACACACTGAGCGGTTGGGTGTCGGTCTGTGATTCACCCTTCAGCCCGAAGCGTCCGAACAAATACGGCTCGACGAAGTCGAGCGGCGCAAAGCTCACGGCCACGTCGACCGCCAACGGCGCGGCGTGACCGCAGAACTTCTGGGGATCTTTGCCTGCGACAGTGGGTGCGCAGTACGGCGATTGGTCGTAGCGAAAGATCATGTTGTAGCCGCCCACCAGACCGGCGCGCAGCCCGAACTGAAAGCGATGCCCGAAGTTGGTGTCTTCCGGGGACTTCGCGTCCTCTGGTTTGGGAGTCGCTTTAGCCGAGGGGTCAGCAGCTGCCGCGGGCGGATCGTCCGGATCCGCCGCCAGAGCGGCGCCCGCGATGAAGGTCGAGGCTCCGAGTAACGCCAAGAAAATTCGCGCTTTCAAGATGGCGCACGATAGTCGATCTGCCGAGTGGCCGGAAGTGAGACTCGCTATTTGCGGTGGGTAGCGTCGGTCTGGATCAGCGTTTGGTGGCGCGCGCGCTGCCCGCGATGGTCCACTCGCGCTCGGTGCCGATGGCGAGCCAGGTCAGGCCGACCGGGCCCGCGCCAGTATGGGCTGTCACGGAGCGCTCGCCATTCCAAGCACTTGGGCTCGGTAGCGTCAGCGACGCCTCCGCGCGCAGCTTCTGAATTCCCGAGAGATCGCTCTCGAGCGCTAGGATACCCAGGCCAGCCAGGATCGGCACGATGCCGCTCGGGACATGCGGCGCGACGATCGCGCGCACCATGTCACTCAATTCTGGAGCTCGCCGGGCGAACCAGCGTACGTCGTCCAGCGACTCGAGCACGAGGGCGCTCGGCGCGCTGGGCTTGCCGCGCTTCGACACCACGGGCAGGGTCTGCGCTTCACTGAATGGGTGAGCCTTGGGTGCCTCGATCGCGGCTTGCTTGCTGCCGTCCGCTTCCTTCGACTTGCTCTTGGCCTTGCGCACGATGAGCACGTCGTCCGTGGGGAGTGTGCGTGGCACGGTGACGCGGACCGGTCGTTTGAAGGAGCGCGGATCACCGACGGTGCCCGTGGCCACGGAGAACGCGAGTGTCTCGGCCGAGGCCACCACGAAGCGCTGCGCGCTGAGCGGATAACTCGGTTCGGGATCGAACGTACGCAGAGACAGCCCTCCGTCGTTCGGCGGCGGGTATAGCTCGCCCGTGACCAGCCTCGGGTCGGGCTCGAGTAAACGCGCGCCGGTCGCGACGAGATCCACGAGCGCGCCAGACTGCGCGAGCACCTCGAGCGCTTGACGCGACGGCGGCGCGACCAGCAAATCTAGCTTGGGGGGTACGCGTTTGCTCTTCAGCAGCGCCGCCGCCGCGAGCAGATCGCGAAGCGAAGCGCCCGAGTCCCCACCGAGAATGACTTGGCTCACGGGTTTACCGGCCAGCTCGCGAACGGGACGGACCACGCCGTCTTCGTCGAGCACGAGCGGATCGACCGCGGACAAGTCCACGCTGATCACGTCGTCACAGGGCGCGCCGGGGTCCGGGAGCAGGCCGCGGTGCGCTTTCGAACGCCGCTGATCGCGCAGATAAACCTCGGTTTTCTCGTCGCTCACGAAAACCGCGGCGGACGCGCCGAGCATGGGCGCGAGCGAAGCCAGCACCGCACGGTCAGCGACCGACAAGAGGCGCGCGCTCGGCCCGGCGAATTCGATCACGACCGGCGCTTGAAACTCGGTGTCGACGCGTCGAATCGCGTCGCCGAGACCGCGGCGCATCAGCTCGAGGCCCACGTCACGCACGCACACGAAGGGGCGCACGCGACCCGAAAGCAGCACTTGCACGCTGCGCGGCGGACGCACCACTACGCTGCCGGTCACGAGCGCTTCGGCCAGCTGCGACGGCGGAACGACCAAGGTCAACATGCCGGCGCCACCAACCGAGGCGAGTCGCGGTTCGTCAGTGAGGGCCAAGCGGGCCGG
>DATHOI010000751.1:0-2150 GCA_035485095.1 Polyangiaceae bacterium
TGCCCGTGGAGAGGCCGCGCGAAGACTCGACGACGGACCAACCAGAGCGAACGCGCTGACGGAGCAACGGAAGCAAGGAAAACCGCGATGGCAGTGAAGCTCCCCATTTTCATGGACAACCACTCGACGACGCCGGTCGACCCGCGCGTGCTCGAGGAGATGCTCCCGTATTTCACGACGAAGTTCGGCAATGCGGCGAGTCGCAGCCATCCCTTCGGGTGGGAGGCGGAAGAGGCCGTGGACTACGCGCGCGAGCGGATCGCGGCGTTGATCGGCGCCAAGGACAGCAAAGAGATCGTTTTCACGAGCGGTGCTTCCGAGAGCGACAACCTGGCGCTCAAGGGCGTTGCCGAGTTCTACAAGGACAAGGGCAACCACATCGTCACGACGGTCACCGAGCACAAGGCGATCCTCGACACGTGCAAGCGCCTCGAAAAAGAGGGGTGCGAGGTCACGTACCTCGGCGTGGGCAAAGACGGGCGCGTCGACCCCGACGACGTCAAGAAAGCGATCACCGACCGTACGATTCTCGTGAGCGTGATGCTCGCCAACAACGAGATCGGCTCGGTGCAGCCGCTCGAGGCGATCGGCAAGATCACGCGCGAGCGCGGGGTGCTCCTCCATAGCGATGCGGTCCAGGGCGTCGGCAAAGTGGACTTCGATGTGCAGAAGATGAACGTCGATCTCGCGTCGCTGACGGCCCATAAAATGTACGGGCCCAAGGGCATCGGGGCCCTGTACGTCCGGCGCAGTCGGCCGCGCGTGCGCCTTGCCGCCCAGATGGACGGCGGGGGCCACGAGCGGGGAATGCGTTCGGGAACGTTGCCGGTGCCGCTCATCGTGGGGTTCGGCAAGGCCGCCGAGATCATGGCGCGCGAAGGCAAGGCAGAGAGCGTGCGCATGCTCGCGCTCCGCGAGCGTCTGCGCGAGAGCATCATGGGCCGCCTCGACGAGGTCTACGTGAACGGCTCGATGGAGCATCGACTCCCGGGCAACCTGAACATCAGCTTCAACTTCGTCGAAGGCGAGGGGCTGATGATGGCGATCAAGGACGTGGCCGTGAGCTCCGGTTCGGCGTGCACCTCCGCCAGCCTCGAGCCGAGCTACGTGCTGCGCGCTCTCCAGGTCGGCGACGAGCTGGCGCACTCGAGCATCCGCTTCGGCCTCGGTCGGTTCAACACCGAGGAAGAGGTCGATTTCGTGGCTGACCTCGTCGTCGACAAGGTAAAGCGCCTGCGCGAGCTGTCTCCCCTCTACGAGATGCACAACGAGGGGATCGATCTGAAGAGCGTGCAGTGGGTGGCCCACTGAGCTTGCGGGTACGAAATCGAAAACCTCCCCAGGAAGAGCGGAAGTCATGGCCTACAGCACCAAAGTCATCGAGCACTACGAGAACCCGCGAAACGTCGGAACGCTGGACAAGGGCGACCCGAATGTCGGCACGGGCCTCGTCGGCGCGCCGGCATGCGGCGACGTGATGCGCCTGCAAATCAAGGTGAACGACGAGGGCGTCATCGAAGACGCGAAGTTCAAGACATTCGGGTGCGGCTCGGCGATCGCGAGCTCGTCGCTTGCCACCGAATGGATCAAGGGCAAGACCGTGGACGAGGCCGAGACAATCAAGAACTCGCAGATCGTGGACGAGCTGAATCTTCCGCCGGTGAAGATCCACTGCTCGGTCTTGGCGGAAGACGCGATCAAGAGCGCCATCGCCGACTACCGGAAGAAGCAGGCGGATCGGCGCGCCGCCGCCGCTGCGGGAGAAAAGAGCTGACGATGGACGTGCCGGAAGCGCAACCGCAGCTTTCGTCGAAAGCGCCGACGGCGCCCACCCTCGCGGTGTCGGCGTCTGCGGTGGAGGCGATCGCGCGGCAAATGAAGAAGCGCGGGACACTCGACGCGAGTTTGCGCCTGGGCATTCGCGGTGGCGGCTGCTCGGGCTTCTCGTACGTGATCGAGTTTCACGACGGGCCGCCGCATGCGCGCGACCGCGTGCTCGACTACGTCGCGAAGGACGGCACTCCGGTGCGTCTCGTCGTCGACCCGAAGAGCTTCGTCTATCTGAACGGTACGACGCTCGATTGGGAGCAGACGCTCATGCAACAGGGTTTCAAGTTCGTGAACCCCAACGAAAAAGCCGGCTGCGGCTG
>DATHOI010000752.1:0-6277 GCA_035485095.1 Polyangiaceae bacterium
CGCCGGCAGCACGCTCAAGCCGACGATCGCCAAGACCACGAGCTCGAAATGCTTGTGCACGAACTCGATGTTGCCGAATAAGTAGCCCGCGCCCGTCGCCAGCACGATCCAAGCAACCGCGCCGACGATGTTGAACGAAAAGAAGCGGCGGTACTGCATCTTGCCGATGCCGGCGACGAACGGCGCGAACGTGCGCACGATCGGAATGAAGCGGGCGATGATGATCGTCTTGCCACCGTAGCGTTCGTAGAACGCTTGCGTGCGCAGCAAATGCTGACGATTGAGCAGCTTCGACGTCTGACTGGTGAACACCTTTGGTCCGACCGCGCGCCCCACGGAATAGTTGACGGCGTCACCCAGCACGGCGGCAACCAAGAGCGCCGGAACCACCACCGTGAACTCCAACACGTGCGTCGGACACATCGCGCCGATCGCGAACAGTAAGCTGTCGCCAGGCAAGATGGGGAGCACGACCAAGCCCGTCTCGGCGAAGATAATCGCGAAGAGCATCACGTATACCCAGACGCCCATGGAGGCCGACCAAGCAGCCAACTGCGTGTCGAGGTGCGTGATGATGTGCCAGAGTCCGAGTACGTGATCCAAGCGAGCGCTCCTTCAAGGGGGCTCGATTGGCCGTTTCCGGCGCTCAGGACCGAGCCAGACGGGCGGAGGCGTACGGCGTCTCTGGTCCGGGAGCAAGCCGCTCGGCTTGCGTAGGCTGACGGGCCCTGCTTCGGTAAGCCACCATGCGGATCATCGATTGTAGTTACGGCGAGCATGCGGCCATGATTTTGGCGATCTTGAACGACGTCATCGCGACCTCGACCGCGCTCTACGATTATGCGCCTCGGCCGCTGGAGAGCATGGTTGGTTGGTTCGAGGCCAAGCAGCAGCGCAATTTTCCGGTGCTCGGCGCGGTCGGCGCCGACGGCGCGCTCGCCGGCTTCGCGAGCTACGGTACATTTCGCGCTTGGCCGGCGTACAAGTACTCGGTGGAGCACTCGGTTTACGTCGCCAAAGACCAGCGCGGCGCTGGAGTCGGTCTCGCGCTGATGCGTCGTTTGATCGCTACCGCAACCGAACGACAGCTGCACGTCATGGTGGGTGGCATCGACGTGTCCAACCGCGCCAGCATCGCGCTCCACGAGAAGCTCGGCTTCATCCACGCGGGCACGCTCAAACACGCTGGCTTCAAGTTTGGCCGCTGGCTCGACTTGGCATTCTACCAATTGCTCCTACCGACACCCGAGCGCCCGCAAGACGGCTAAGATGATTGAGGCGCGTCGAGCGGGTGCGCCGCTCTAGAGCCGTGTCGCGTGCGCCGGCGCAAACGAACCCCTTTTTCTAGGGACTCGATCCGGGCTACTGTGACTATTAGTGCCCGAAGTCCTAGGCAGAGTCACGACTCGAACGTTGGATGTACCGCGTGGTCCGGACGTCGTGCATCGCATTCGAGTGCCGCGTGCCTGGCTCGAGGCCGGCGAGGTCGTGGAGTTCGAGCTGCCACGCAATCTGTCGTGCGCAGCTTGCGACGGCGGCGGCTGCGACATCTGCGAGCGCTCGGGTGCCGTGACCCTGCGTGGTCGACATGAATTGGCCGAGCTCTTGAGCGTCACGCTGCCCGCGCGAAAAACCGAGGAGGCCAGCGAGGCGCGTGGCATCGTGATCCGGATTCCAGAGCAGGGTGGCCTGCCCGCGCAAGGGTTGAGCTTGCCGCGCGGGTTGCTCTTGCTGCGTGTGGAGTTGGCGGAGATCGCGGATCCCGGAGTGTCGTTGGTTCATCCGCCCGTGCCTGCAGTGCTCGAGCGTGTGGCGCTTTCGCTGCGCGTGCCCAAACCCACACCGAAGCAGGCGCGGTCGATCACGATAGTCATCGCCGTTGCGCTGTTCGTTTTGCTCGCTTTGCTCGCATTCTGGAGGCTTCGTAGGCTAGGTTAAAGCGCATGAATCCCGTGGCGATGGCCGTCATCATCGTGAGTCTGACGGCGCTGTTTGCGGTGAGCGCCTGGCGGCGTTTCAATTTGCTCAAGGTGGGCACGGCAACTTGGGAGAGCCGCCTCAGCGAGCTCCCCAAGCGCCTGGGCTTGGTTTGGACCTTCGCCTTCTTCCAAAAGAAGATGCGCTATTACTGGTTGGCTGGCGTCGCGCACCAGCTCATCTTTCTCGGCTTCGTCGTGTTGCTCTTGCGCACGCTGATGCTCTGGGGCCGCGGGTTTTCTCCGAGCTTCAATCTATTCGTGCTCGGCCCAGAGCCCGTGTTGGGGGTGCCACTCGGCGCGGCCTACGGCTTTCTGAAGGACGTATTTGCCTGCTTGGTGCTGCTCGGCGTGGCGGTGTTCGTATACCTGCGCGTGGTGCGTCCGCAAAAGCGGATGACGCTCGGCGTAGAGGGTCTGGTAATTCTCGGCATCATTTCGGCGATGATGCTCGCCGACCTCACGTACGACGGCGCGAGCTTGGTTTTGGCGCACCGCTACGCGAGTGAGTGCGCGTCGGGCTCGGGCTCTTGGTGCGCTGCCATGACGACGCTCGTGGCGCCGCTGGCCAAGCCCGAAGGTCCACTCAGCTACGACCTCGCGGAGCCCGCGGGCTCGTTATTCGCGCTCGTGTTGTCGGGCCTCGGCTCGGGCGTGTTGGTCGTGCTCGCACACGTTGGTTTCTGGACGCACACGACGCTCGTGCTCGTGTTTGCCAATCTGCTCCCCTACACGAAGCATTTTCACATCATTACCGCCGTGCCGAACGTGTTCTTGGGTGACACTACGGCGCGCGGTCGGCTCCGCCCGCTCGCGCCCTCGACCGAAGCGCTGATGGCCGCTGTCGAGAAGGCAACGGAGAGTGAAGATCTACTGAGCGCGCGCATCGGTTACGCGCGCATCGAGCACTTCACGTGGAAGGACATGCTCGATTTCTACACTTGCACCGAGTGCGGCCGTTGCTCCGACAATTGTCCCGCGTTCACTACGGGCAAGGTCCTCAGCCCGAAGCAGTTCACTCTCGATTTGCGCAATCACTTGTACGGCCGCCAAGAGGAGTTTTTGGCCCTAGGTCCCGCCACGGTGCAGCACGCAGTAACGCCGGCTCCGAGCGAGCCGCCCCCCGACGCTTCGGCGCAGGTCGTAACCGCTGAAGCGTCGGAATCTGCTGCAAAAAAAACCAAGTCCGAGCGCGTTTACAAGCCGCTCGATCTGGTCCCGAACGTGATCCACGAGGACGTGCTGTGGGGTTGCACCACGTGCCGCGCTTGCGAGGAGCAATGTCCGGTCAACATCACCTACGTGGACAAGATCGTGCAGATGCGGCGCAACTTGGTGGTGATCAAGGGTGAATTTCCGAGCCAACTCGGCAAACCCTTCGAAGGCATGGAGAGCAACGGCAATCCGTGGAATTTGGCGCGCGTTGACCGCGCGAGCTGGACCGAGGGGCTCGACATCAAGACATGCGCCGAAAAGCCCGACGCCGAGGTGCTGTATTGGGTGGGCTGCGCCGTCAGCTACGACGATCGCGCAAAGAAGATCGCGCGCAGCACCGCGCAGCTCTTGATCGCCGCAGGCGTCGACTTCGCGATCTTGGCGGAAGAGGAGACGTGCACCGGTGACCCGGCGCGCCGGGCCGGCAACGAGTACTTGTTCAGCATGCTGGCCGAGACCAACGCGGCCACGCTCAACGGCTACAAGGAGAAGGGCGGCGTGCGGCGGATCATCACCACGTGCCCGCACTGCTTCAACACGCTTTCCAAAGAATATCCGGACTTTGGCGCAAAATTCGAGGTCGTGCACCACACGGATTTCATGATGGAGCTGCTCGCCAAGAAAAAGATCCGTCCGACCAAGGCGGTGCGCGCGAAGGTCGTCTATCACGACTCTTGCTACCTCGGGCGCTACAACGATATCTACGAGTCACCGCGTGAGATCTTGCGTGGTATTCCCGGGGTGGAGCTCGTCGAGGTCGAGGGCGCGAGCAAGAACAAAGGTTTGTGCTGCGGTGCTGGCGGCGCGCAGATGTTCATGGAGGAGCAGAATAGCAATCGCGTGAACGTCAAGCGCACGCTGCAGCTACTCGACACGGGGGCTCAGACCATCGCCAGCGCGTGCCCGTTTTGCATGACCATGCTAACTGATGGCATTAAGTCGCAGTCCAAAGAGGACGAAGTGCGAAACATGGACGTCGTCGAAATGTTGGCGATTTCCTGTGGCGTCGCGGACGGTCCAGGTAACGCGGAGGGCAGTGACAGCGCCGGCAGCGTCACTGATAAGCCCGCTGCAACCGCGGCGGAATGACCCGCTGCGCGCGCACTGAAGCGTGGAGCTTGGTCGGCGCCAAGGTGCTATAGTCTCGGGCGAATGGCCATCAAGCCCACGGAATCCCAGAGCCGACCGGAGGCGGAGCACTCGCCCTCCGCACCAGGTGAGGTGCGTCGCCTGCAAGGCTTCGAGTGCGATTTCTGCGAGCGGCACTTCGACGGACCGCCTGCGGGCTCGGGCTTACTCTTGTGGTCTCGTGGGGATGAGTACCGCTTCGAAGAGCCGCCGCTGTGCGAGGAATGCGCAATGCGCATCAGCGTGGGCGCGGTCTTGAAGTGGGAGAGCGAAGAAGAGGACGGTTGAGCGCCACGCTTTACTGAAGTGTGGTGCCGGGTGCTACCGACTCACGGAGCGGCGGTAGCCGCTCGAACAACTCATGCGCCGCGTTGCGCAGCACGACCGATGAATCCGAGTGGTGCAACACCTCGGACAGCTCGTTTCGCGTGCACACCGCCAAGAGCGGCATCGTCATGGCGGGTGGCGACCCCGGGTTGAACAACACGGCCAAGCGCACGCGCGGTCGACTGAGCCAGCGACTGTTTTGAGCGATTGCCTCCAGGACTTCGAGGCGCGCCGGTCGCCGCGCGGCCATGCGCACCACGTCGTCCTCGGTGAGCCGCGGATTGGTGAGCAATTGACGGATCACGAGCGGGTGAGGGTCACTGAGTAATTTGTCGAAGGCGCGTCGATTCGGGCTGCGGGCCAAGCTTTTCCGTTCTCCAACGGTGAGCTCTCGCCCGGTGCCGTAGTCCGGCACCGGTAGCTCGTGCGCGGGACGGTCATGCACCGAGGGCGGCGGTGCGCGGCGCACCAAGCGAGCTAGGCTCAGCAGATGACGGGCTTCGGCCTGCGCGCGAAGCTGCTCGAGCAGATCGCACTCACCGAGTGACGCAAAAACGAGCGCGACGACCAGGATGGCTTCCCGCGCTTGCGGATCGGCTCGCTCGTTGTCCTCACAGAGGGCGTTCAGTACCGTCGCCCGATCGTGCTCGGATTCTCGAGCCAGAAAATCACGCAGCCAACCCGTGCGCAGTGCGAGATCGGGTAGGGACAAGAGAACCCGCTTGAGGCGCTCGACCTCCATCATCACGAATAGCCTCAAGGATGCGGCAGATTTGGGGCTTTGTCACGGTCGCCGGCCGCGCCCCTGCTAAGCTCCCCGAACCTTGTCCGGCGCGTCACTCGCCATAGAACGCCTCTCCGTCGCGTTTCAGAAACGCCGTCGCTCGCCGGCTCGGCTACTGTCTTTTGCGCTCGTTTTGGCGTGCCTGATTGGCTCGGGGTTGCTCGCGCGCTTCGGCACACCCTGGGCTCGCTTGCTCGCGGCACTAGTCGTGCTTTTGTCGTTCGCGCAAATCTTGCTGCGGCGTGCCCGTGACTCGCGCGACTTCCGCGACGTGCGGCGCACGATTCGGCGGGTGCTCGTGCCTGTCGACCGCGCCTTGGGTGAGCGTGCCCTGCGCGCTGCGGCGTTGGCCGAGCAGGCTGAGCGAGATCCGAGCGTGGGGTCGCTCGAGCTTGCGCAACTGCATTTCGAGCGTCAACTGGCGCGCGCTTCGCTCGAGGCCGTGGATCAACACGCAGCGCGTCGCGCGAGCGCTCTGCGCGCGGCCGCGTTCGCGCTGGTGCTCCTTGCAGCGCTCGGAATCGGGCGAGATCCAAGTCGCGTGCTGGAGGGGTTGGACGTGCTGGTGGCACGCCATGGCACTGCACCCGTGGCCATGTCCTGGCTCGATCTGGTGCGTGTCACGGTGCAACCGCCGGCTTATCTTCGCGGCTCCGATCGCGCTATTTTCCCGGGTCTCGGCAGCTCCGAGGCACAGGGCAGCGTGATCATGGTGCGCGGCGTACCCCTTGCCGACGGTCGGCGCCTCGTGCTCAGCGACGGTCGAAGCGAAGTGCCGTTCGTCGACGACGGCGCTGGCGGGGTGGTGGCGCGCTACGCGTTGAATGAGACTGCCGAGCTCAAGGTG
>DATHOI010000753.1:0-2345 GCA_035485095.1 Polyangiaceae bacterium
CGCCGCGGCGTCCGAGAGCTCCTGTTCACTCGCTTGCTCGACGATGCCGTTCATTTCTTCGAGCGCGACCATGGCGCGCGGCGCGCTCACCGGATTGCCGATTTGAATCGCGGTCGCCTGTGTGGGCTTGGCCTGCATCGGCGTGACCTCACGCTTGCCGGCAGTCCAGGCGCGGTACATCGGATTCGCGTTCTCCGCCTGTGCCACGACGAGCCGCGGGTAACGCGAAATGATGCCCAGCTCGCGCATCATCTTGAAGCCGGCGTACATCGCCGATGCGTTGCCCATGTTGCCGCTCGGCAAAATGATCCAATCCGGGATTTGCCAATCGAATTGCTGGACGATCTCGATGCCGACCGTCTTTTGCCCTTCGAGCCGCAGCGGGTTCATCGAGTTGGCCAGATACACCTGACCCTCGGCGGCGAGCTGCTGCACGATTTCCATGCAGCCGTCGAAATCAGTATCTAGACCGAGCACGAGCGCGCCATGCGCTACGGGTTGCACGAGTTGCGCAGTCGAGACCTTGTTGCGAGGCAGCAAGACGACCACCGGTAAGCCCGCTGCAGCACCGAACGCCGCCAGCGAGGCGCTAGTGTCACCGGTCGAAGCGCACGCGACGGCTTTGACCTTGAGGCCCTCTTGAATCGCCATGCGCACGACGCTGACCAGCACCGTCATGCCCAAATCTTTGAACGACCCGCTGTGACTATTGCCGCACAGCTTCACCCAAAGGTCACTCAGGCCGATTTCACGCCCATAGCGCTCGGCCCAAAACAGATTCGTGCCGCCCTCGTACATCGAGACGATGAGGTCATCGGGCAGTTGCGGCATCACCCACTCACGCTTGCCCCACACGCCCGAGCCGTACGGCCACTGGTTGTGCCGGTAGCGATCGTCGAACAGCTTCATCCAGGCGGGGCCGCTGCGATCTTTCAGTGCGTCGATGTCGTGCACGACCTGCAGCAAGCCGTTACACTTTGGACAGCGGTAGATTGGCCTTGTGACCGGCCACGAGCCTTCGCAACCATTGAAACAGCGGAATTCTGAGGAGTACGGCACGGCGCGGACTATAGCCTCTCCCCATCGCTCGGGCCGCCTCTTTTTGGAGGGCCGCAGCAGCGTCAAAGCCCCCCGAATTTCGGCTAGCAAATGCCAATCAGCGCCACCCGAGCTTGGTGCGCGGCAGAGGTTGTCGTACGCGCGCACGGATGTCCGAGAGCTTCACGCTGGTGCTCGATCCGTCGCCGGCTGACCCGTGCCGCGTCGTCGCGGGCTTGCCACTCGCGCTGCGCTTGGCACTCGACGCGCAGCAAGGCGGCGCTCGTGGCATCGTGATCCCGAGCGGAGCCTCGTCGATTCGCGCGGCGCTCAGCGACTCGCGGCTGCGCATTCCGGTCACTGAAGCAATCCCGAGCGGCACGCGCGTGCTGCGCGTGCCCGCGAACTACGTCGTGCACCGCGGCCTGTTCAAGAGCATCTTCGAGCGCGACGCCGCAGATCCGCAGAGCCCGCGCGAGCGCAATCTCGCGACCGACAGCATCGTCTACGACGCGCCGTATGCATTCGCGCCGCTCGCGGTGATCGACGCCGAGAGCGCGCACGAGGCCGAGCGCGCGCTCTTTCGCGCGCTCCGGAAACCGCAAGATGGCTGGACCTCGCGCTACTTGAATCGCTACATTTCGCTGGCAATTTCGCGCTGGCTCGTCAAAACTCCGCTGCGCCCCAATCAGGTGTCAGTTGCCATTTTAGGCGTGGGCGTGGCGGGCGCCTGGCTCGCGTCGCGCGGCGGCTATGGCAATTTGCTGATTGGCGCGTTCCTGTTCCAAGCCCAAAGCGTGCTCGACGGCTGCGACGGCGAAATGAGCCGCGTCAGCTACCGCGGCTCGCGCACGGGCGAGTGGCTCGACACGGTCGGCGATGACCTGACCAACTACGGCTTCTTCGCTGGCTCAGCCCTAGGCCTGTACAAGACCTCCCAAAACCCGCTGTACCTCATCGCGGGCGCGGTGACGGTCGTCTCCGGCTTGATCGGCAGTGGTCTCGAGTACCGTTATTTGATCCGCATTGGCTCCGGCGATCTCTTGAAATACCCGCTCAGCCAAGGCCAGGGTACCGGGAAATTCGCGCTGATTCAGCCGCTCTTCAAGCGCGATACGTTCGTATTTCTGACGTTGTGCGCCGCAGCGCTGTCCTGCTTGGGTCCGATGCTGTGCATCTTCGCGGCAGGCGCGGTCGGCGTTCTGATCGGCGTGCTCAAGACCGAGCTTCGGCTCGCGCGCGAAGCACGCCAGGCGGGGGCTCCGCCATGAAGGTGCGGTGCGCTGTCAGCGCACTCACGGCGATGA
>DATHOI010000754.1:0-2344 GCA_035485095.1 Polyangiaceae bacterium
GTCGCAATCGAGCTGTTTTACGCGCGGATCGCCGCGCGCGATGTACAGAATCGATGCGCGGTTTGCCGGAATTGAACAGGCGCAAGTGAGTTTAGAGCGATTACAATCTAAACCGTGTCCCTCCGCTCGCAGATCCTCGGCTCACTGATCACGTTCGGGCTGCTGGCTTGCGGCTCGACGACGAATGGCGGCGGCAGCATCGCGCCACTCAGCGGCGCGTCCGGCAGCGCAGGTCAAACCGCGGTGCAAGGAGGCTCGGGCGGCGTCGGCAGTGCGGGCGGCGCGGGCAGTGCGGGCAGCAACGCCGCTGGTGCGCCTGGCAGCGCAGGCTCGGGCGGCGCAGCTCCGGTGACGTGCGCGCCATTCAGCGACCCCGGTGCGACTGCGCCTGCAGCCGGACTCGGCAATGTGGTGCCGCTGCCCGTGACCAGCACGCTCAGCAGCGGCGCGTTTGCGCTGCGGTCAGCAGCGGGCATCTACGTCGAGCCGGGTACGCCGGAGCTGCTGGCGATCGGCCAATTCCTGGCGGAAAAATTAAAGCCGGCGACCGGCTACGCGCTGCCAGTTGCCGTCACGACCGGCGCGCCGTGCCCGGGCAATGTGTACCTGACGACCGTCGCGAGCGACTCGACATTGGGCGCTGAAGGCTACTCGCTGACCGTCGAGCCGCAGCTCGTACGCCTGTCTGCTCCGCAAGCCGCGGGTATCTTTCGCGGCGTGCAAACGATCCGGCAGCTCTTGCCCGCAGCGATCGACAGCGCGACGCCGCAAGCGGGCCCTTGGGCCATCGCTGCCGGCACCGTCCGTGATTTTCCGCGCTTTCCCTGGCGCGGCGTAATGCTCGACGTAGCGCGCCACTTCTTCGGCGTGGCCGACGTCGAGAAATTCGTCGACCTTGCCTCGTTCTACAAGATCAACACGCTGCACTTGCACCTGTCGGACGACCAGGGCTTCCGCATCGCGATCAACACCTGGCCGAACCTGACCACGATCGGCGGCAGCACCGAGGTCGGCGGCGGAGCCGGCGGGTTCTATTCCCAGGCGGACTACTCGGCAATCGTCGCTTACGCGCAGGCTCGCTACATCACGGTCGTGCCGGAGGTCGACATGCCGGGACACACGAACGCAGCGCTCGCGTCTTACGCCAGCCTCAACTGCAACGGCCAAGCGCCGGCGCTACGCACCGACACCGATGTCGGCTACAGCTCACTATGCGTCAGCAGTGACACGACCTATCAATTCGTGGGCGACGTGATCCAAGAGCTTGCCGCAATCACGCCGGGCTCCTACTTCCACGTCGGTGGAGACGAGGCGAAGGCCACTTCTGCGGCTGATTTCAATACATTTTTCGGCAAGGTCCAGCCGCTCGTGCAGAACGCCGGCAAGCGCGTGATCGGCTGGGACGCGCTCGGTGCGCTCGACAACCTGTCGGCAATGGCGGTCGTTCAGTACTGGACCTCCGCCGACAACGCGCACGCCGCGATCGCCCAGCAAGCCAAAATTCTGATGTCCCCCGCCAACAAGGCGTACATGGACATGAAGTACAACGCGAGCATCACACTCGGCCAAAACTGGGCCGGCTACATCGACGAGCAGACCGGCTACGAGTGGGATCCGGCAACGCTCGTGCCTGGCGTCGCCGAGACGAATCTCGTGGGGCTCGAAGCGCCGCTCTGGACCGAGACCCTGCAAACGCTCGCTGACTTAGAATACATGGCCTACCCAAGGCTCCCGGGCTACGCGGAGATCGGCTGGTCCAGCGCCACTGGGCGCAGCTGGGACGAATACAAGACGCGCATTGCCAGCCACGGTCCGCGACTCAGAGCCTGGAACGTGAATTTCTACCAATCAAACGAAATCCCTTGGCAGTAGCGCTCAGCGCGGCGCTCTACTGGGCGCAACCGATCTTCTGACTGCTGACGCGTACGTCGTCGATCCACATGTCCGACAGCGTCGGGGTCGGATGATACTCGGTCACGCCGAAGGTGACCTTGTCGAACTGCGGCGGCAGATGATTGGGGTTTGCGCTGCCGCCTGCCTTGGCAGAGTCGCTCTCGAGGTCGCTGAGCTCGGTGTCGTTCAACCATACCTTGCGCACCTCGGTCGTCGGGTCGCTGCCATCTTCCAGCAGTTCGATGCACAACCATTGATTGGGGACGATGCGTGTTTTCGACCACGGTCCGAACTCGTATTTCGGAGCGCCGAAGAAGATCGAGTAGCCGAGGTACTGCTGATCCGAGCCGATCATCCCCATGCCGAGCGTGGTCGTGCCCTTGTCGTTGTTGCCGCCGCCCATCATGAAGCCCGTGTGAAAATCGCCCGTCATGGCTTTGGGAATGTCCGG
>DATHOI010000755.1:0-5870 GCA_035485095.1 Polyangiaceae bacterium
CGCCGAAGGCTGCGTGGGGCTGGGACGTGATGGGTGACCATTAACTAGCGGCTCGGAAACCATCGGTCTCGCTTCGGGGTCCGGGCGCGGGCCGATTCGTGATATGGATCGGGCGTCATGTTGGAAGCGCCTATTCCGGCAGACGAGGAGACGCGGCTCGCGCTGCTCAAGGCGTGTCGCATCATGTACACGCCCGCCGAAGAGGCGTTCGATGACGTGGCGCGCTTGGCCGCTGACCTGTGTGGGACCGAGATCGCGCTCATCACGCTGGTGGATTCGGATCGCCAGTGGTTCAAGGCGCGGGTCGGCGTCACACAGACGGATACCGCGCGGGATTTGTCGTTCTGCGGGCATTGCATCACCAAGCATCACCCGCTGATCGTCGAGGACACGTTGAGCGATCCGCGCTTCGCGGACAATCCATTGGTGACGGGCGATCCGTGGATTCGGTTTTATGCGGGGGTTCCGCTGCTGATTGACGAGGGCGGGTCGTCAGTGGGCGCGCTTTCGGTCGCGGATCGCGCGCCGCGCAGTATCAGTGATCGGCAGATGGAGGCGCTGCGCCGCTTAGCGCGCCAAATTTCGCGGGAGCTACGGCTGCGTCGTGATCTCGATCGCGTGCAGGCGAGCGCTCGAAAGCCCGAGGTCTCGCTCGGCCGAGGCTCGCTGGTGGCCGATCGCTGGCGCATCGTGCGAGAGCTCGGGCGCGGCGCTGCGGGCACGGTCTTCGAGGCGCATGACAGTGATGGCGCGCGCGTGGCCATCAAGGTGTTGCTCGCCGAATGGCGCAGCAACGAGCAGGTGCTCGAACGCTTTGCGCGAGAGGCGCGCGTCTTGATGCGGCTCACCACGCCGCACGTCGGCAAATTGCTGGACGTGGGCAACCTGGATGTGACCGCGGGCGATCTGCCGTTTCTGGTGCTCGAGTTTCTGGAAGGGACGGATCTCGACGACGTGCTGGCGCGCAGCGGGCCGGTACCATTTCGAACCGCGTTCGCCTGGAGTGCCGACGCCTGCCTCGGTGTCGCCGAGGCGCACGAGCTGGGCGTCATTCACCGTGATCTCAAGCCTTCTAACGTCTTTCTGGCGCGAAATCAGGGGCCGACGCCGCTGGTGAAGGTGTTGGATTTTGGGATTGCCGCGGGTGAGCCGGCGTCGCCGAGCTCGCCTTCGCTGACGAATATCGAAGGGCCGCTCGGCTCACCCGCGTACATGTCGCCCGAGCAAATGATCGCCGCGAGTGACGTGGACGCGCGCAGTGACGTGTGGTCCATGGGTGTGACGCTGTATCAGCTGATCACGGGTCGGCTGCCGTTTCCGGGGGACTCCCCCTTGGAGATGTTCTCCAAAGTGCTGACTCGGCCGCCGCTGCCGCTGCGCGCTCACGTGAAGGACGAGCTCCAGGACGTCGAAGCGATCATCTTTCAGTGCTTGCGAAAGAAGCGGGAAGATCGCTATCCGTCGATGGGCGCGCTGGCAAACGCGCTGCGCCGTCTCGCGAGCTGAACGGGCACGCTCAAAAGGCGTTCTGCGCGGACGGCTGAACCTCGAATTCGAGCGAGTCGCTCGACCGTTCACCTCTGCAGCGGCGCTCGGGAATTGGCTGATTGACTGGGCGAGCCGCCGCAGAGCGCTCGGATCAGCCCCATTGAATGACCACGCTGCCCACGAGCACGATCCCGAGGCCTAGCCAAGTGCTGGTCGGAATTGCTTCATGGCACAGAAATCGGCCGAACAGAATGCTCACGGCCGCGAACAAGCCGACGTACACGCCGAGCAGCTTCGAAAAATCGATCGCGATTTGATTGAGCACGACGCCGTATGAGCCGAGCACGACGAAACCAAGCGCGACCAGCAGGTAGCCTTTGCCGCGCAAGCCAGCTCGGATCAGCGCGTCTCCGCCGACTTCGAATAGCGCAGCGACCACCAGCACCAGCAATTGAATAGCTCTGCTCATCGTTCAATCTCCGCAATGACCGTGCCGTTTTCACTTAGCAGTTACCGCCTGCAACTGCGTTTCCGATAGCCGCAAGAGTGGGTAAAAAATGTATTAAGAGCGGCGGGGTGCGGCTTCTGCCGAGCCGCCCCCTAGCGTCACGTGTTACCGTCCCGCGCGTGACAAATTCCGCTCTCGACAAAGTGCGGATCGGCGCGGCACGATGGCTGAGCTAGGCGTCGGGGATCGAGTCGACCGCTACGAGCTGACCGAGTTGCTCGCGCGCAGCGGCATGGCGTCCGTCTTCAAGGCGCGCGACACCGAAACCGGCGACATGATCGCGCTCAAGCTGCCGCACTTGCACTTCGAGAGCGACGTGGTGTTCCACGAGCGCTTCAAGCGCGAGCAAGAGATTGGGCAGCGGCTCGACTACGCCGGCATCGTGAAGGTGTTCCCGGCGAGCAAGCGCAGTCGCAAATACATCGCGATGGAGCTGGTGGAGGGCACGTCGCTACGCGCGATCTTGGATCGGGAAAAGCGGCTACCCGTAGCCCAGGCACTCGATATCGCGCGCCAAATAGCAGCGGCACTAGTGTACTTGCACGCGAACGGCGTCGTGCATCGCGATTTGAAGCCTGAAAATGCGATCTTGACGCCTGATGGTACCGTCAAGCTGCTCGATTTCGGGATTGCGCTCGACGACGCTGCGCGACGCATCACGTGGTTTGGACTGTCGGCCACGCTCGGCACTCCGGACTACATGGCGCCCGAGCAGGTCAACGGGCGTCGCGGCGACGTGCGCACCGATATTTACTCGCTCGGATCCATCCTGTTCGAGATGCTGACCGGTGAGCCGCCGTTCGTGGGCGGCAATGCGCAGAGTTTGCTGCGCGCCAAAGCGAACGAGGACCCTCGCTCTCCGCGCCAACTTCGGCCCGAGCTCGACCCGAAGCTCGAGGACATCGTGCTCCACGCCATCGAGCGCTCGCCGCGCGACCGCTACGCGCGCGCTGTGGACATGCTCGCCGATCTGACCGATCCGTCCCAGGTCGTGCCCCGCGACCGCTCCGAGATATTGACGCGAAAGAGCGCAGTCGGGCGTCGACAATCGCTATTTTCCGGGTCGATCGTGCTGGTCATTCTGGGGCTTGCGTCGTTGATTTGGCTCAGCCATAGGCGCTCCGCGCCGCCGGTCGAGCCGACATCGGAGCCGCGAGTCCGATGAGCACGAGCACAGACAGCGCTCTGAATTTGGCTTGGGTGGCGCTGACTGGCTTCCTCGTGATGTTCATGCAGGTCGGGTTCGCGATGCTGGAGACCGGCTTTTCGCGAAGCAAGAACGCCGTGCACACCATGGCGATGAATCTGTTGATCTATCCGATCGGCGTGATCGGCTTCTGGCTATCGGGGTTTGCTTTGATGTACGGCGGCGTGACGGGCTTTCCGTCGCTCGGCCCGTCGCTCGCGGTGCATCGCGAGCTGTCGGTGTCGGTCTCTGGGCACGCCCTCGGCTGGCTCGGCGCGGCCAAGTTCGCTCTCATCGACGTCGCTCAAGATCCTGCTCACCTGGTCATGTTTTTGTTCGCGACCGTGTTTATGGACACGGCAGCGACGGTGCCAACTGGTGCGCTCGTGGAACGCTGGAAGCTCAGTGCCTTCGTGATCTACGGCTTTTTCATGTCGATGCTGCTTTACCCGGTCTACGGAAACTGGGTGTGGGGAGGCGGCTGGCTCGCGCAGCTCGGCTCTGCCTTCGGCCTCGGGCACGGGCACGTGGATTTTGCGGGTTCTTCAGTGGTGCACATGACGGGCGGCGTGACGGCCCTCGCTGGCGTCATCGTGATCGGCCCACGCATGGGCAAGTTCCGTCGCGACGGCACGGTCACGG
The DNA here is from genome assembly GCA_035485095.1 of Polyangiaceae bacterium. Lineage (GTDB taxonomy): Bacteria > Myxococcota_A > Polyangia > Polyangiales > Polyangiaceae > PMG-095. The sequence continues at coordinate 3,825 of DATHOI010000755.1, forward strand.
TGATGCCGGGACACAACCTGCCCATGGCGTTGATTGGCACCGGGATCCTGGCCTTCGGCTGGTTTGGCTTCAACGCCGGCTCCACGCTCTCTGCGCGGGATCCCCGCATCGCGTTGATCGCGGTCAACACGATGATTGCCTCGGCGACCGGCGCGCTCACCTCCCTGGTCTACGTCTGGCACCGGCATCACAAACCGGACATGGGCATGTTCTGCAACGGCCTGCTGGGCGGACTCGTGGCCATCACCGCGCCGTGCGCCTTCGTCAGCCCCGCCGCGGCAGCACTGATCGGTCTCGTGGCAGCCTTGTTGGTCGTGAAGGTCGCCGGGTTTCTGGAGCGCACGCTGCGCATCGACGACCCCGTGGGCGCCATCACCGTACACGGCGCGTGCGGAGCCTGGGGTGCGCTTTCGGTCGGGCTGTTCTCCGACGGCAGTTATGGTCTCGGCTGGAACGGCGTGCCTGGACCTATTCGAGGGCTGCTGTTCGGCGACCCGGCGCAGCTGCTTGCACAGTTGATCGGTGTCGTGACCAATGCGCTATTCGTGTTCACGCTTGCCTTTGCGTTCTTTTGGCTGTTGGAACGCGGCATGGGCAATCGCGTGAACGCCGAGGTCGAGTGGAACGGACTCGACGCGCAAGAGATGGGCTCCGAAGCGTATCCCCCCGGGTGAGCGCTACGACCTCAGTTTATGACTAGACCTTTGCGCGCTGCGTCGGGCAGAAGCGCGGGTTAGGGAAATATAAAATCTGAAATCAACGCTGCGCAAATGGTCGCCGCGAAAAGCTTCAGAAACGCGTCGTGGCCAGTAATCGCATTGCTGCCAGTCAACGAGCGACGGTGTGGCGATGCGTGACTTTTTTGCTCACGCATCGGGAGCGGGGTGCGCGGTTTTGGTGATCCAACAATTTTGAGTGAGGAGCACAGAATCATGGCTGAACAGAGTGGTGCATCGGGTTCCGGAGCAAGTCAGGCCCCGTCGTCGCGAGCGACGCTCGGCTTGACTGGGCTCACCATCAACGCCATGGCGCTGATCGCGCCGGGCGCATTCTTGTGGCTGACCTATCAGATTCAGTCGCTGTACGGCGCCCCCATGGCTGGAGCCGGGATGTGGTTCGGCATCGTGGCCGCGCTGGCGCTGTGTTTTGCCACGGCCGTGAGCTACGCCGAGCTCTCCAAGCTTTATCCAGGCGCGGGCTCCTCGTACTACTTCGCCGAGCAAGCCTTTCTGTCCAAGACCAAGGCCCATCGCTTTGCTCGCCTGATGAAGTTCATGACTGGCTGGGCGAGCCATCTTTACTATTGGGTGTATCCGGGCTGCATGGTCGGGGTGACTGCGCTGATCGGCGGCTACCTGATGAATCAGTTCTTTCCCGACACCTTCAGTGGCGGATTCAACAGCCCGCTCTTCATGTACCTGTTCTGCGTCGTATTCGCGCTCGGCGTCGCGTACATCGCATTTCGGGGTGTGACCGGCACGACGGTCGTAAACATGGTCGTCAACGTCGTGCAGATCACGGCGCTCCTGGTGTTCTCGGTCATGGCGATCATGTACCGCTCGAGCCACCAGGAAGGCGCGCACGGCTACCAGCTCGTCAATGGCGCCCCAGTCGACTTCGTCGTCGCGCAGGAACCCGTCATGGAGAACGGCGCGCCCAAGCTCGACCCAACCGGCGCGCCCGTGCTGCAGAACAAGATGGACAAGGACGGCAACCCCGTACCCGAGATGAAGGATGGCAAGCCCGTTCCGTTCGTTTTGAGCTACACGCCCGATCAAGCCGTGACGATGGAACCCTCGGATGCCGATCATCCCAAGGATCTGACGCCTCATTTCAAAATGCACACGAGTGCGGCCTCGGTGGTCGCGCCACACTCGTTCTCCTTCATGTTCATTCAGGCATGCGTCGCAATTCTCATTCTGGTCGGCTTCGAATCCGTGACCTCGATGGGAGAAGAAGCGAAGAACGCCAAGCGCGATATCCCGCGCGCCGTGCTCCTCTCGCTCGCCATCCAGGGCGTGCTTTGCTACCTCATCGAGTATTTCG
>DATHOI010000756.1:0-3188 GCA_035485095.1 Polyangiaceae bacterium
CGCGACGCAGGAGGTGGTGTACACCAGCGAATTGTCGAGCAAGGTGCCCGTGCCGTCGGGCGTGTCTCTCATGCGCACGAGCGTGTCAGCCAAGTTCGACATCGCGAACTTCACGCCGGTGTTGAAGCCGATGGTCGCGTAGGTGAGCCCCTTTGGGCTCAAGCGGTGTCCGTAGTCCTCGTGAAAGGTCGTCGGGTCCAAGCCGCAATCGGTGTAGTTGCCGTGGCACGCCGGGCAACTGAACGCATAGGTGAACACTCGGGTCAGATCGCTGGCCAATGCGAACACCAACAAATCGGAGAACGCTTGCCCGCGTTGACGAGTGATCAAGCCGTCCGCGCCGCGGTTGGGGTAGGCCTTATCGGGGTCAGTGAGCACGCCAGTGACCACGGAGGGCATCTCTTGCTTCGTGATCTGCGTTTGGAGCTGATTTAGGCCGTCCAAATGGCGCTGCAGGCGCTGCTGGTCGTCCGTCCCCAGCCGCGCGCTCAGGGACTTGATGTCGTCGGCGACCGCGTCGAGCACCTGCGAGCGGCGCAGCAACTCGGGGTCCGGCGCAGCGGGAGCACCGCTGGTATTGGTGAACTTGAGCAGCTGCGCGTACAGATTGGCCGGGCTATAGTTGGGCTCGTTCGCCGCATTCGGTCCGGCCCATGAAATTGCGGTACCGAGTGTCGTCGCGCCGGAGACGTTCGAAATCCCGACGTGGATGCCCGTCGGGAAAGCGGTGTTTCCGCCGGCCAACGGCGCGATCAGTTGGTCAATCGAGGGCAGCTGCACGCTGCTCGTGATCTGCGCGCCGGTCAACGCGTTGCTCGGCATGCTGGAGTGCGGCGAGTTGTTCGGGATCTTGATCGAAAACCCCGTCAACACGGACAGCCATGGCTTCACTTCCAGCAGCGGCGCGAGCTCCTCGCTCAGCGTCCAGTCGCTACCGCTACCCGTTGCCGTTGGTACCCAGCGGTCGGGAATGATGCCATTGCCGAAGAACCAGACACCGAAACGCACTGGCAGCGGCGTGCCGTCCGCGTACGCGGTGCCGTTGTCGTTCAGCATCCCGAAGAGCCGAGGCAGCGGTACGGCGACACTGATACCGCCCGCGAGAACACCCCGCAAAAACGTACGACGCGGAAGGATCGAGCGACTGCTGCGTGCCATGACGTTTCCTCTCAGCTCCCTTGGCTTGGTGCGACGAATCGAAACGAATCACTGCTGATCACGTCGAGGAGTAGCTCGTCGGCGTGGTTGCCACTCATCGCAAATTGCTTGGCGAGAGCCGACAATGCGGCAGCATCCAAATCGAGCGCGATGCGCCCGAGCGCGCTCGCATACACTTTACTGACGAAGCACGGACCGGCGATGGGGTGTTGGCGCAGCGCAGTACCGAGCTGAGCGAGCCCGTTGAAGGCGGCGCCGTCGTCGAGCGTCCCGGTCGCGTCAATCGGTTGACCGTTGTCGAGCGTGCGGTACTCACCCGCGGAGTCGAAATATTCCATACCGAACCCGATCGGGTCCATGAGCGAGTGACAGGAAGCGCACGACGGATCGGCACGATGCACCGTCATCCGCTGGCGCATCGTCGCGCTAGCGTCGGTCGTCGCGGGCAGCGGCGGCACACCGGGCGGCGGAGGCGGAATGTCCTTGCACAAGAGCGCGCCGTCCACGAACTTGCCGCGCGAAGTGGGTGACGTGCGTTGCGGCAGCCCGTAGGCGACCAAAATCGCGCCCGCGCCGAGCAGCCCCGCGCGCGGTGAAGAATCGGGGAAATTGACGCGCTGAAAGCCGGTGCCAGTGACGGCCGGCAAGCCGTAGTAGTTCGCCAGCTCGCTGTTCACGAACGTGGTCTTGCCGTCGTACAGCGAAAAGAAGTCGCCCTTGGTCGTAAATACCATGTCGTCGACGCGCTGTTCGAGCTCGGTGCGCATGTCGGTTCCGATCGCGCTCGTGTAGTTCGGGAACACGGTGGGATCTTTACTGGCCTCGTCGATCAGCTGCAGCCCGTACAGATCGTCGACGAACGCTTGCAGCGCGTGATGCGCTCCGGGAGCCGCGAGCATGCGCACGGCTTGGGCACGCACGGCATCTGCCGTGGACAGCGCGTCTTGCGCCGCCGCATCCAGCAGTGTGTCGTCGGGTACGCTGTTCCACAGCACGCCGGCGAGGCGCGAGGCCATCTCGTAACTCGTGTACTTGAGTCGGCCGGCGTCCGCGGCGCTCGCGACTCCGAGCTCGACGCGGTACAAGAAGCTGGGCGACTGCAAGATGGCCCAGATCGCGTGACGCATGCCGACGAGCACGCTGCCACTCGCGCCATTGCCGATGGTGCTGAATAGAGTCGAGAAACGCGTCACTTCGTCGTCGGTCAGCGGGCGCCGAAACGCGCGGCGACCGAAGGCAGACAGCGCTTGGCTGACGCACGCCGAATCCGTCATGCTTTGCGGAACGCAGGACAAGACCTTGGCGGCGTGCGTCGCGTCGGAAAATACGTAGTCGGTCGCGTTACCCGTCGCGGTTTCGTACAGGCCGACGCCGGACGGCGACATCGCGACGGTGGAAGCGCCAATCGCCGCAAAGCCATCGACCTCGCTGTCAGGCTCGACCGGCGCGAGCGGTGCGTCCGAACCGAGCAGGTCCTGCATGCTGTTCGCGAATTCGGACGCGGTCAGTTTGTGCAGCCGACCGATGGGAGTGTCCCCCGATGGCAAACTGAGCTGCCCGAGGTTCTGCGACGAGCTCGTCACAGTGCTGGAGTTGCCACTGCCGTTCGAACTGTTGTTGCCGCCTTCGCCGGCGGAGCCGTTGATAACCGCGGTGCACGCCGCGCCCAGCGCACACGAGGCAATGACCGTCGCAATGCCGAGCCGCTTCAGGAGGCGCGTCCTCGAGAGGCCATCCCGCGCACGATCGCGACGCAATTGTCCTGCAACAACGGAAAGCCACTGGTGTTTCATGACTCAACCCCGGTGAGTGCAGCGACCCCCACGCGGAGATCACAATGAATGGCTCGCTCACGACAAAACCGAAAAGCCTATCCGCGAACGAGGAAAAACGCGGGCCTACCCCCGCGAGACACAATCGCCTCGAAAAGCCGGATGCGGCCGGCCCAACGCGTGAGGGTCCGCGCGCGGAGCCGGGAGCCGTCGCCGCCGCGGCGCCGGGACCGATCGCCGCGCGACGTGTCCATATGT
>DATHOI010000757.1:0-8276 GCA_035485095.1 Polyangiaceae bacterium
ACCTGACTACGCTCGTTGGTGGCCATCGGCGCGTCCTTGTCAGGCACCGTATCGCACGCGACGACGCCCGCGCAGGCGAGCACGAAACCGCACACAGCACCGGAGCCTAGACTCACAATCGACAATCGACCCATGACACGAACGCGCTCCGGTTGATGGTCTCGTCCTCACACTTCTCTTCCGGCCGCGAGCTGGGCCACGTGCAGTAGTCCTTGGACAGCTGCGCGAACTCGTTGCCCAGCCACAAAAGCCCGACTTTCGACTCGATGTCCGGATCATTTGCCACCTCGTTGAGGTGGAACATCACGGAGTTCGCGCGCCGGTGCGACAAGGCGCGATTCTTGGCCTGGTTGCCCGTCTTGGAGGCGCGCGCCACGACGAAGAAGTAGCGCGCGCCCTTGCGTGCGAACCACTTGTCCTCCAGCAATTTCTTGCCCTTGTCGTCGAGCTTGTCCTCGCCTTCATCGAACAAGATCACGGCTCCGCGATCTTTCAACGGCGTAAACAAGGCGTTGAAATCCGCATCGCTGATCGAGGCGAAGGTCTTCACGTCGGCCGGCTGGCAGCCGCGACGCGACGAATCCCCCTCGGCCAAGCCGCACGAATGCAGCACGCGCTCGAGCACTTGCTTGAATTGCGGCGTGCAGTAAGAGACCTCCGATTGATCAGCGACCGCGACTTTCGGCGCTTCCGCTTCCGGAGTGGCCAGGCGGTCTGCCGCGCCGGACACCCAAAGCCGAACCGCCAGAGCAGTGCCAAACACGAGCAGTGCACCGCTGCCCAGACCCGCGAGCCCTGCGAGCTTCACTTGAGCACCTCCGGCGCCAACTGGCCGAGCGTGAAGCGCAGGCCCAAATCCGTGTCTTCATCGCACACACGGCGCGAGCCCAGATACATCTGCGGCGTCGAGACCGGGATGTTGTTGTCGGACGCGAAGTGCAGGTGATTGTTCAAGCGCACGTCCGTTTTGCGGTCGTCCACGCATTTGAGCATCGTATCGCCCCATTTTTGCTTGATCGCCGCGCGCAGCACGTCAGGGCCCTGCTTGCCGGCGCGCGTCAGATATTCCTGCTCCTCGAAGGCCCACTCGAGCACGGCGCGCGACTGAGCCCCACCGCACAACACCGCCTTCGAAACGATACATGCGCCTGGGTGCAGCGCCTGATCGAGCATCCAATTGCAGTCGCTGTCGAGCGGGAACAGCACCAGATTGATGTCGAGCTTCTCGATGATGTTCTCGCCCACCAACCGCTCGTGAAACGCCTTGCACGTCGGGCACAGCGGGTCCTCGAAGAGCAGCGTGGGCTGGATCGGACGACTAGTCGCGATTTTGACGAACTCGTCGTTCTTGATTTTGGGTTGCTTGAGGTCGCCGCACTTCGTGATGTAGGGGCGCTCGTCGGGCGCGCTGGCCGCGTAAACCAGCGCTGGCACGAGCGAGATCGCGCCCAACGAAACCAGCCAAATCAACGGCAAGATCGGCCCCACGACAGCACGCGGTTCGGCGGGCGCCTCACTCCTGCTGGCCAGAAAGCCGAGCACGCCGGCTACCGCGAGCAGAACCGAGGAGATGTAGATGCCCGCGCACGTCTTGCATACCGTGCCCAGTTTGGTCACGGAAATCGTGAACATGATCAACGACACGAAGAGCGGCACCAAGCTCACCGCGCCGAAGAACTGCAGCGCGCGCTTGGGCGCGCGCGACCCATACACCAATAAGTAAACGGCGAAGGCCGTGAAGAACGCGAAGGCGCCGAGCGCGAACAGCGAAATCGGAATACCGCCCCAATAGTGCTCCTTGAAGAGCGCAGAATACGGGCTGTACATCGCCACGCGGCACGCCTCTGCCTCGGCTGTCGCTGGCGCGCCAGGAATGAAGCTGCAGTGCACGTCGTGTAAGCGCCGGTCGAGGTGCTTCGCGTAGTCGAGCGTCGAATTCGACGCGAACAGCAACCCGAGCAGCGCCGCGATCAGCGAAAGCACCGCCGGGAGTTTGGATTTCGGACCAGGCATCGGCGGCGAGCGTCGCAACAACCCCGCCCGTATTGCAAGGTTTAATGAATTGTCGGTTCCGCTCGCAGCGCAGCGCCCGTCCGAGAATCCAAAATTCCCAGCATTTGGCGCCAGACCGAACTATTTCTTCTGCGTCTGGACGCCTGAAATGAGCCGTTCCGCCTCGGGGCGCCCAGGATGGTTCTTCGGCGCGTCGTTCAGGAATTGCTGCAAAAGCGGCGTCGCGTCGCTCGGGCGCTTCAAGTAGTCATTGTACAAGATGGCGAGATTGAACGTGGCGTCGAGGTTCTTCGGCTCGCGATCCAAGATCGTCTTGAGCAGTTTCTCGGCCTCGAGGTAGCCCGCCTGATCGTCCCGCTTGCCCTGCCCACGGCGCGCTGCCGCAAGACCCAACATCGCGTCGATACTCTCCGGTTCGACGGCGAGCACCGCGCGGAATTCCTGCGCCGCTTTGTCGTACACACCGGCTTGCACGAGCACGGTGCCAGTGTTGAGGCGCGCAGTGGTGTCTTTCGGATCGAGCTCACTGGCGCGCTGGAAATGCTTGAAAGCAACGGCATCCTCCCCCTTGCGCAGTGAAATCAGACCCGCGGCGCGCTCTGCCACGGCTGATTTATCATCGGCTTTCAGCGCTTCTTCAATCAGGAGCTCGGCCGTGTCGACTTCGTCCAGCTCCATGTTCGCGAGCGCGAGCTCGGACAGGGCATACGGATCGCTCGAGTGGTAGACGAGCACGCGCTGCGCCTGCTCGATGGCCTCCTTCACTTTGCCGCCCTCGCGCAAGGCCGTGACGAGCGCGATCGACGCCACCTTCGCGTCCGGGTTCTGCTTCACGAAATCCTGCAGCGCGTCGATGCCGCCGTCGGCATCACCTTGACGGCGGCGCACCTCCGAAAGCGCAACCGCGACGTCCTCTGCATTCGGCGCGAGCTTCGCTGCCGCCGAGAGCTCGCGCTCCGCCGGTTTGAGATCGCCCTTATCTGCCAGCAAAATGCCCAGGTTGTAGTGCGCCTCCCATAGACCGGGATCAGCCGTCACCGACTCCTGTAAGAGCTGGATCGCGTGATCATGTCCGCTCGCGTCCTTGGCGCTCTGTACGCCTTGCACCATCTTGCTAACCGCTTGCGGATTGGCGGGCGGCAGCACGGGCGCGTCGACCTTCTTGTGGCTCGCACCGCAGGCCGCCAAAAACAAAAACCCAGCAACCAGCACGCCGGAGCGCATCACTTCCGACCTCGCTTGCCGAGCGTGGGCTTCTTGTCGGCGGGCTTGTCTTTCGTGTCGAGCGGCGCCGAGTCCTCCGCCGGCGCAGACTCGGACTTCTCGCTCGCGCTCGGCTTGTCTGCCTTCGCGCTCTTCGCTTCGGCGGCCTTCTCGGCTTTGCCCGCGGGCATCGGGATCAGGAACTTCTCGCTGCCACCCGTGGTCGTGCGGCGCGTGCCGTCGATCAACGCGGGCATGGCCGTCGTGCCTCGCGAGCGCAGCTTGAAGCCCGTCTCCTTGAGCGGCGGATAGAGCTCGGAGTTCAACCGGCCGAGCGCCTCGCGCATCTTCGCGGTCCAGGAATTGAAGATTCCGAGCTCGATCGCCTTCTGCCAACCGCTCTCGTAAGCTTCGAGACTGCGCTCCTCGATCGGCACCACGAATTCGTCGATCGACTGCTTATACAGCTCTTTTTCGGGGTCGCTCAGCTTGTCTGGCGGCGGCGAGCCGAGGAGCGCCTTCGAGAACGACTCGTACGTGAAGCCAATCTGATACAGCGACGCCGTCGTCCACTCCGCAACGCCCATCTCAGCCGTGGCGAGGAACGTGTCTGCTGCCTTCTTCAACAGCTCGCTCTTCTGCTTCAAGCGCGCCTTGAGTTGTTTCACGTCGCCTTCGATCTTGACGGCTTCGTACTTGGCGAGCACCGCTTCGCCCTGCATGTAGCGGGCCTTGGCCGCGTAATACTTGCCGCTGTCGCTGAGCCGGTTCTTGTTCTGCGTGTAGACGTGAATCGCGCGGTCGAGCGCCGCGCCAGCGCCGCGCTCGTCATCGGCCTTCACCGTAGCCAAGCGAACCAGGGCCTCGATCTGTCCGTTCACGCTGCGCGCGTTCTTGGAATATTGATCGTAGAGCGCTTCGGCTTCTTTCTTCTTGCCCGCCTTCTCGTGGGCCTTGCCCATCAAGAACACGACTTCGTCGGCCGCCTCGTCACGCGGATACAATTTTCGAAACTTCTGCCCGCTGTCGATGGCCTTATCGTGCTCGCCGACCGTGGTGCGGAGCAGCACTGCATTGTAGGCGGCGTCTTTGTGGTGCTCGCTCTTCGGCCAATTATCGGCGATCGTCGCGTCGTAGTCGGCGGCCTTGCTGAACAGACCGACTTCCTGAAACGTCGTGGCAGCGATCCAAACACCCTGCGCCGCTTCCTCACGCTGCGGATGATCGGTGATCAGGCGGCTGGCGGCGGCCGACAAAGTTTCCAGATCACCCGCTTTTTTAGCCTCGACCTCAGCGTTGACCGCGGCTTGCGCGGCGCGCGGCTCCTTCGGAAACTCGCGCGCAGCACGCAAATACGCGGCAGCGGATTTGGCGTGCTCGCCTTGTTCCGCGAGTTGTTCACCTTGCTTGAACACCGCGCCCACGATGAGCGCATTCAAACGCCCTTGCTGGTCGGCCGCTTGGAACGCGGGCGCCGCCTTCAGGCGCCGCGCCCACGTCTCGATGTTCGAGTAGTCCTTACTCTTGTTGAATGAATCGAGAATGAGCTCGCCTGCGCCGACCGCGTATTTGCTGGTCGGATACTTCTCGAGCAACAAGCCCCACTGACGGACGGCCGGGTCATAGACCTGATAGTCGTAATAGAGCTTGCCCTGACGGAAGAGCAGCTCGGGGATCTGCTTGTCGTCCGGGTAATTCTTGATGTACAGCTCCATCGCCTCGGTGAGCTGTTTGTCCGTGGGCGACTCTTCTTGCTTCTTGCCCGCAGCCTTTGCTGCGTCGAACTCCGCGGCCCGCGCCACTTCGAGCGCAGCCAGAGCATTGTACAACGCGGTGCGTGAATATTGACCCTTGGGGTTCAAGCGCACGGCCGCCAAGTACGCGTCGGCTGCGCCGGTCGCGTTCTCTAGGCGATAAAAATAAATCTCGGCGAGGTTGTAATTGACCTCGTACGCCTCCGGTCGGGAACCGAAGCGGCTCAGATAGACCTTGTATAGGTTGGCCGCGCCTTGGAACTCGGCCTTGCTGATCTTGTCTGCCTGAGCCTTGGCGTGTAGCCCAACGGCGTCCTCACGCAGCTGTTTTTCCGTGGCTTTCCCGGCGATCGCGAGGTCTGCCGGGCTCTGCGCGCGAACCCAAGGCGAAGGCTCGGTCTTCGGCTTTCCGTTGACGGTCTCGGGTGCCACGTAGTCATGCACGCTGAGCTTGTAGTCGTCCTCCAGCGCAGCCCATTGCTCGAGCGTCGAATGACCCTGCGCGACCTGCAGTTGGAAGCGATAGGCATCCGGGCTCGTGGGCTCGAGCTTGAGTAGTAAGCGGTACGCCTCGATGCCGCGCTCGTATTGCGCTTGGTCGTAGAACGCGTCGGCGAGCGCGCGCACGATCTTGCCCGCGAATTTGTCGCCACCCGCCTTGGTGAGAAAGCGGTACATGTCCTCGGCGCGGTTGTTCTCGTCCTCGACGAACACCGCGACCAAGTTCTTGAGCGCCTCGTTCTGGAGCTCGTCGAGCTCATCACGGCGCTTGGACCCGACTTTGTCACCCTGATCCGACGTCGCTTGAAACACGATCAAGAACCGCTTGGCGGCTTCTTCGGTTTTGCCGAGACGCCAGAGCGTCCATGCGCTCTTGAACAGCGCCAGATCATAGAGCTCGCTGTCCTTGTATTTCAGGACCTGTTCGTACTCGTTGAACGCGGTCTCGTAATTCGGCGCGTCCTTCGTGAATTCGTATTCGGCGCGCACCATGTGCGCATCCGGAATGAAGCGGCTATCCGGAAACCATTCGATGATCTTGTTGAAGCGAGCTAAGGATTCGTCGTTTTTTCCCTCTTCGTTCGCCAAAAAACCATCGACATAGAGAGCCAGGTCATACTGGCGAAAGCTCTTGTAGTTCTTCAGCACGCGCAAGAAACGCGCGCGCGGCTTGTGATAGTTTGGACTCGGCGGGTCCTTCTCGGCGCGCTGCTCCGGGGGCAGCGCTTCCCACTTCTGGAAATTGCCGAGGAACGTATCGCGCGCGTCCTCCCACTCGAGCTCGCCCATGCGCAAGAGCGCCTCGGGCATTTCATTCGCGCCTTCCGGCGACTCGTCGATGAACTTCGAGAGCAGGCCCATGGCCTCGATGCGTAGCTTTTTCTCCTCGATCAGATTGCGCGAGATGCGCCGATCGATCTTCTTGGCCAACACCGCGCGGAGCGCCTCGGGGATCTGCAGGCTGACCCGGTAGCCGCGCTTGGCGTCCGCCTGCTCGGCCGCCTTTTTCTTGATCGTCGGGCGCTCTTGCGCGCCGATCACCCGCTCCCCGGCGGGCTTGATGTGCGCGCTCTCGCCCGCCATCGTGGGTGTGTCCTCCGCAAAAGCCTGGGCTGTGGCGAGGAACGAAAGCGCCAGCACAGCGGCAGAGCAGAGCGCTCGCCGAGCCGTGAGCGCGGCGCTCGGTCGTCGGAAGCTCGGGCGATCGATCGGGCGCATCATCGGTCAGAGAGCCGGAAGGCTCGGCATGGAGAATAGCCGCTCACTCGATCCGGAAGCAACGACCGAAGCCCGCCCACGATCGGCGCGGATGTAAGATAGCTGCAACGCGTAGAGTCCGCGTTGCCGGATTTGGCGGGCCGTAGGCGCGCTATTGCTGACGCTCGCTGTCGACGAGCCGTAGGAACAGCGCGGGCCAATCGACGGCACCGTAGCCCTCCCCGAAGCGAACGAAGACCCAGTGCTGCGCTGGCACCACGAACACGTATTGGCCGTCGTAGCCCTTTGCGAAGTAGGCACGCCCATCACGCGTCCAGAACCATTGATACCTGCCTCGACGCACCCAACCGTCAGTCGTGTGCACGAGCCCTGCGACGGGGTCTATCGACAGCGCGCGCGTCACCCAAGCCTCGGGCAATATCAGATGGCCGTTGAGCGTGCCGTCGTGCAGGAAGAGCAAGCCGAGCCGCGCCTGATCGCGTGCGGTCGCGTTGAAACCACCAAAAAATTTCTCGATGCCACTGGCTTCACTATCCAAAGACCACGAAGCCCCGCTTTCCGCGCCGAGTGGCTGCCAAATTTGGCGCTCGAAATAGTGAGACACCGACTCGCCATGCAGCTGGCGATGCAGCACGTCCCAAAGCAATTGGATATTCACGCTGCCATACAAGTAGTGCTCACCCGGCGGCCATTTGACGTCGTACGAGTACATCAGATCCCGCAGATCCGTCGTGTAGTAGAGTCGCGCGCCGGCCAGTGATTCTTCGTCGAAGTCGATGCCCGAGGTCATGCGCAGCAGGCACTCGAGTGTCACCTCGCGATAACGAGTTTTGCCCGCGAGCTCCGGAACGTAGTCCGTCACGGGTCGATCGAGTGATGGCAGAATGCCGTCGCTCAGCGCGCGCCCGATCAGCGCGGCAGCGTACGTCTTGCTCATCGAGAACCCCGGCAGCTCCGTGCTGGCTGAGACGCCGTGAAAGTACCGTTCATAGACGATCGCGTCGTCGTGAATCGCCACGAACGCGCGCGTGTCTTGGGCCGCCAAGAAGTCGTCGAACGAGTGGTAACGCCGAGACTCGGCTTCGCTCAGTCGGAACATGGCGTCACGCGAGCTCTTCGCCAACGGCGAAGGCGACGGCCCCGCGTACACCGGCCGACGATCGAAATAGCTCGGCGCCGCCAGACTCGGCGTATTAAAGTACACCAAGCGTCCGAAGAAGCAGCCGTTCAACGTGAGCGCAAGCAGGCCAAGTGAGATCGCCCGCAGCGAACAGGCCAGAACCGACTTCGACAAGGACGCCAAGCGCCTCGCTCAATACGCGCGTTTTCCCATCGGCGATACGCCGCTTCTGGAAACGACGCGCAAATGCCAGCTCGTACTGTAAGGCCGCCGCGGCGCTCCGCGTTTCTTCGGCATGAGCCGCGCCATACGCCTGCCGCAACCTGCCTCTTCGCTACTTTTTGGGCGCCCGTTGGGGCGTCGAGCACCCTGGTTTTTTGGGTTGATCTTGGCGACGAGCGCCATCACGGGTTGCGCCGTGTCGCGCGAAGCAGCGCCAACCATGAGCCAAAGCTCAGCCGCCGCTG